>CANDEH010000010.1 GCA_947383645.1 uncultured Clostridia bacterium
TGGACTACCTGGCCACCCAGTCCGCCAACGGCACCTATGACAACGAGGTGGACCGTGCCGCTCTGCAAAAGGAGGTCAACCAGCTCCTCGACGAAATCGACCGCATCGCCGCGTCCGCCAACTTCAACGGCATTCAGCTGTTGGACGGCAAGTGGGACGCCGGCGGCAGCACCAGGACGGGCGAGTTCATCATTCCCGAGGTAGGCGCCCCCCTGGGCGAGCAGACCTATATTCACGGCACCGGCACCGAGAAGGCCAAGACCGAGTTCGAGATTCACCTGGACAGCCTGGAGATCAACCCCACCGAGGACGGCGCGGAGCTGGAGGTTCAGATCGGCGATGGCGCTGCGAAGGGCGCCAAGGTGACCGTTGCTTTGAACAAGGACGGGAAGTACGACGCCGCAAAGCTGGCTGCCGCCATCGCGGCGAAGTTCAACGAGACCGATGGCACCACCAACAAGGTCGCCGGCCAGGAGTTTACCATTACGGCGGACGGCGGCGTGGTCAAGTTCGTGCAGAAGAACGACCCCACCGGCGAAACCGATACCGTGGACGGCAGCATGGATGTCAAGCTCAGCTATAAGGCAAATGCTGCCGATGCCGCAAAGCCGCTCAACGACGGCATTGCCCTCCACGACATCAATCCGCTCGTCGATGAGGTCAAGGCGCCCGCCGTCCAGGCCACCACCGGCGAAGCCGCCACGGAGGCCAAGGAGGGAGCAAAGGCTACGGCAGAGGTTGACTTTACCTCTACTATTAACGGGATTGCTAATCAAATCACTGATGATAATGCGGAGAACGGCCATATTACGCTCCTCGGCACAACCTATAAGTGGGGCAATGACGCCACCGAGGGCGCGACGGAAATTACCGGCTTCAGCGATAAGGACGGCCTCGTTAGCAAACTCCAGGGTCAAGTCAGGGGGAAGTACCCCAACTTCCAGGCTCCCGAAGGCTGGACTGTCAAGCAGAGCAGCACCATCGACGGCGACAAACTCATTCTGGAGGCCGCCGCGGTTGGCAAAAAGACGGAAGCGCCCGTAATCGAAGGCGTGACCGGTACGATCACCAGCGCGGGCGAAGATGCCGTTTCCGCCAGCGCCGGCAGCAAGTCCAAGGTCGAGGTCGATTTCGCCAACCTGACCGGCAAGGACGTCGTCGGCGACACCGTCAAGATCGGCGGAAAGACCTTCGAGTTCGTCAAGGACGCCGCCGATGTCACAGACGGCAATACCGCAATCGTGGTGGCCGAGGATGACGCCGCCGCCGCTTTGGCCACCAAGTTTGAGACCGAGGTCAAGAAGGCGACGGAGAGCGGCATCGACTTTGCCAATGCCGCCGCGAACGGCACCAAGGTCACCATCCAGGCCAGCGCTGTCGGCAATACCGAGATCACCGCCGCGGCCAAGGACGCGGGCGGCGGCAGCGAGGACGACGACAAGCCCACCGCCGTCAACAAGGAAATCTTTTCTCAGGGCGACGGCATTGATGTCGCAGCCGACGGCGACAAGACGCTGGATCAGATCGCCGCTGTCAAAGCTGTGCTTACCGGCCTGAGCGACATCAAGGTTGGCGAGGGTGCCGGTGAAGTGGATGTGGAGCTGAGCAAGCTCACCTTCGAGGGCACCGATACGCTCAAGGGCGCGCTCAAGAAGGTTTCCGACGCCATTGACACCGCGGTCAAGGCCTGGAACACCGCCAATGCCAAGGAGAAGGGCTACTCCTACGAGTACAAGGGCCTGTCCACCGACGGCACCGAGGCCGGCAAGATCGACCTCCAGGCCGCCACTGGCGTCACGGCTCTGATTGACAAGGTGCCCAACAAGCAGGACGACGACAACGCCGCAGCCGCCGGCGGGGTGTCCGGCACCTACAACGCCGCCACCGTCATGATTAAGCAGGGCGCGGCCGAGAAGTCCGGCACCATGGCCAGCACCAAGTTCGAGCTGAGCGATATCTTTGGCAAGGGCATCGGCGAGGGCAGCACCGTCACCATCGCCGGTAAAACCTACACCTTCAAGTTGGGCGACAGCTATTCCGTCAGCGGTGAGACTATCACTCTGAACAAGAACCTGAGCCCCGCCGAGATGCTTGAGCAGGCGGGCGACGGCCTGTCTCAGATGACCAACGACACCTTCTCCATCGGTCACGAGGGCAAGGGCAAGATCGTCATCAACGAGCTGAAGGATAACCCGAACAACCTCGACAAGCTGACCACCAGAGAGGGCATTCAGTCCCTGCTGGGCTTCAAGTCGGTTACGGCCAAGGATGACAGCAAGGGCCTGACCCTCCAGATCGGCGACACCAGCAAGAGCTACAACCAGCTCAAGGTGAGTATCGGCAGCATGAAGACCGAGGACCTGGGCATCAAGGGCCTGAACATCGGCACCGCCGCTTCTGCCGCCGAGTCCATCGACATCATCAAGAACGCCATCAACACCGTCTCCGGTGTCCGCGGCGATCTGGGCGCCTACCAGAACCGTCTGGAGCACACGGCCAACAACCTGAGCGTGATGGCGGAGAACATCCAGGATGCCGAGAGCTCCATCCGCGATACGGACATCGCCGAGGAGATGATGAGCTACACCAAGAACAACATTCTGGTGCAGTCCGCCCAGGCCATGCTGGCCCAGGCGAACCAGGTGCCCCAGGGTGTCCTCCAGCTCTTAGGCTGATAGCTAAACTGCGGGCGTCGCAGAGACTGCGCGGCCTGGGGCAGCATGGCGGGGAGCGGAGGGGCAAGGGAGCGGCATGAAGCTTTCCGCACCGGCAGGAAACGGAGTGGAGCGGATTTCGCCCCGACGAGGCCCAGGCAAACCAGGTGTCCCAGGGTGTTCTCCGGCTCCTGGACGGATTGCCGCAGGCCCGTCCCACAGGCAGAAAACCGCCAAAAACCGGCGGGGACAGAGGGTCCCCGCCGGTTTTTTCGCGCCGCCCTCTTGACCGACGGCCCCGAATACGGTACACTGAAGGCAACGACAACCCACAAATTCACAACAAGAGGTGCGCTATGAAAGTTTTGAATTTAGGCTCGCTGAACCTGGACTACACCTTTCACGTGGACGCCTTCATCCAACCCAAGGAGACCAAGCTGGCCCGGTCGCTGAGCGTCCAGTGCGGCGGCAAGGGCCTCAACCAGTCCGTGGCCCTGGCCCGCGCCGGGTTTGAGGTTCTCCACGGCGGCCTCCTGGGCAGCGACGGGGGGATGCTCGCCGAGTGCCTGGCCGCCCACGGCGTCTCCACCGAGCTGCTGATCCCCTCCGATGAGCGCAGCGGCAACGCCATGATCCAGGTGGACGACGCGGGACAGAACTGCATCCTCCTCTACGGCGGCACCAACCAGCTCCTCACCCGGGAGAACATCGGCGACATCTTCGACCGCTCCGGCGCGGTGGACCTGCTGGTGCTCCAGAACGAGGTCAGCGAGATGCCCTTCATCATTGACGAGGCCCACCGCCGGGGCATTCCCGTGGCCTTCAACGCCGCCCCCATGAGCGCCGCCGTGCTGTCCTACCCCCTGGAGAAGATCAGCTTCCTGATCGTCAACGAGGTGGAGGGCGCCCAGCTCTCCGGCTGCGGCGCGGAGGAGAGCGACAGGATTCTGGACGTCCTGTCGGAGAAGTACCCCGCGGCCACGGTCCTGCTGACCCTGGGAGCCGACGGCGCCAAGTGCCGCCGGCAGGGGGAGACGGTGTTCGTTCCCGCCCGCAGGGTGCCCGTGGTGGACACCACCGCGGCGGGGGATACCTTCATCGGCTTCTTCCTCCACAGCCTCCTCAGCGGCGGGAGCCTCCGGCAGAGCATGGAGGCGGCCACCGCCGCCAGCGCTCTGTGCATCGGGCGGCACGGCGCGGCGGACGCCATCCCCACGGCGCGGCAGGTGGCGGAGCTGCTGGGAAAATAGCGGACCGGACCGGTATCCGACGGGCAGGAGCTGTGCTCCTGCCCGTCGCGTTTGCCCGATATGTGGTTTTTTGTGGGAATCCTGCGGAGGCATGGACATCTCCCTGCGTCCGCAGTGCGGAGACGGCATTCTGGTATCAAAGGGAGGAGAATGGGTGAATTCTGTGAAAAATTATACAAAATAGCCAGACTTGGGCGGGGGATTCCCCGCCGAACCCCGACAAATTTCCTGAACGTCAGCCCCGCCCGGCGAGGGAGAGAGGCGGCGCGCGGGTCCGAATCCCGGCAGGGGAAGGGTGAAAAATAGACAAAAGGGCCTGTCCTAATTTGTGTGAAATAGACGAAGATTAACATTTTACAACAAAATCCCATTGTGGCCTCTTGTATTTTCGATGTACATATTGTATAATCCCTCTAACAAAACCCGCAAGGTTTTTGTAAAAAAGCTATGAGGAGGAAACAATGAAAAGAAGAATTTTGTCTATGCTTTTAGCGCTCTCCATGGTTTTCGCCCTGGTTGCCTGCGGCAGCAACAACGGCGGCCAGAACGACGCCAACCAGCCCAATGACACCCAGCAGGGCTCGGGCGACAACCAGCAGACCAACGAGCCCAGCGCCCCCGCCAGCCCCGTGGCCGGCAAGAAGGTTGCGTACATCATGATTATGCCCTCCGCCACCATCTTCCAGATGTGGGCCAACTCCTGCCAGGATCTGGCCAAGGCTCTGGGCGCCTCCTGCGACGTGTTCTTCTGCGACGGCGACTTCAACAAGTGGCAGGACACCATCCGCACCTGCGCCAGCGGCGGCTATGACGGCCTTCTGGTCTCCCACGGCAACCAGGACGGCTCCTATGTGTTCCTCAAGGAGATCACCGAGCAGTACCCCAACCTGAAGATCACCTGCTTCGACACCCAGTTCTATGCTGACGGCCAGTACCAGAAGATCCCCGGCGTCACCCAGATGTTCCAGCAGGACGCCTCCCTGGTCACCGTTCTTCTTGACGACATGATCGCCAAGTACGGCGAGGGCGTCCGCCTCATCAAGGTCTGGCGCGGCCCCAACTACAACTCCCCCTTCGACCGCCGCGAGGTGGGCTGGCAGGAGTATGAGAAGGCCGGCAAGATCAAGACCGTGGGCGAGGTCCAGCCCCTCCAGGATACCGTTGACTCCGCCAACACCGTGTTCGCCGCGTACCTCCAGAGCATCAAGCGCGAGGACGTGGACGGCGTCGTGGTCTACTACGACTGCTACGGCCAGGGTGTGTACCAGGCCATCACCGAGAACGCCAACTTCAACGGCACCAACGGCGACCCCCTGCCCATGGGCAGCGTGGACATCGACCCTGTTGACGTGACCAACATGCAGACCCGCCCCGACATCTGGACTGCCGCCGGCACCACCGACTGGACCCTGAACGGTGAGATCGGCATGCGCATCCTGATGCTGGAGATCGCCGGTGAGTACGACAAGATCTACGATCCCGCCAGCGGCAAGACCGGCGTGGACGTGGTGGAGGTTCCCGGCTCCGCCATCCTGGCCACCAGCCTGAAGGACAGCTCCACCGTGGAGAACCTGGGCGAGATTGCCGACGAGACCTACGGCAACCTGAGCTACCTGTCCGTGGCCGACTGGATGCCCGCCGACCTGATCCACAAGTAATCCGGTCCGGCGGCAGGGGAGGTCCCCGACATCCCCCGCAAGAGATAATGTAAGCAGAGGAGGCGCCGGAGGAAAACCTTTCGGCGCCTCCTCCCGATAGGGGAGGGAGCCCCCTCCCCGGCCAATGTCGGGGCTGCTGACAAAATCAGCGCCCTCCGGGGCGCGACTTTGTCAACAGCCTCCGAAGAAAAGAGGGAGTCCTATGGATCGCATTACACTTGAAACCAAGAATGTCTCCATTGAATTTCCCGGTGTGAAGGCCCTGTCCAACGTGGACTTCGCCATCTCCACCGGGGAGATCCGCGCCGTGGTGGGCGCCAACGGCGCGGGCAAGTCCACGTTGATGAAGGTGCTGGCCGGGGCCAACCCGGACTACACCGGCCAGGTGCTCCTGAACGGGGAGGCGGTGGAGCTGCGCAACCCCACCGCCGCCAAGAAGATCGGCATCCAGATCGTCTACCAGGAGGTGGACACCGCCCTGGTCCCCACCCTCTCCGTGGGGGAGAACGTGATGCTCAACCACACCGTGATGAACACCAAGGGCAAGCCCTTCATGAACTGGCCCGCCATCCATCAGCAGGCCCGGGAGGTGCTGGGGCGCCTGAACATCACCAACATCAACGTGAAGACCCTGGTGCAGGACCTGTCCCTGGCCCAGAAGCAGATGGTCCTCATCGCCCGGGCCATCCAGAGCCAGTGCAGCTTCCTGATCTTAGACGAGCCCACCGCCCCCCTCAGCGACACGGAGACGGTGGAGCTGTTCCGCCTGGTGAACCACCTGCGGGACACGGAGAACATCGGCGTCATCTTCATCTCCCACCGCATCAACGAGATCATCCAGATCTGCGACCAGTACACGGTCATGCGCAACGGCGAGATCGTGGGCACCAGCCCCGTGACGGCGGAGACCACCTCCCGTGAGATCGTGGAGCAGATGCTGGGCCGCTCCTTCGAGGAGAACTTCCCCAAGGAGGTGGTGGAGCTGGGCGAGGAGTTCTTCGAGGTGAAGAACCTCTCCGGCGGCGACGGCAAGGTCAACGACGTGTCCCTCCACTTAAAGCGGGGCGAGATCATCGGCGTAGCGGGCCTGGTGGGCGCGGGGAAGAGCGAGCTGTGCAAGACGCTGTTCGGCAGCTACAAGGTCACCGGCGGGGAGATCGTCCTGGGCGGCAGACGCCTGAAGATCCGCACCCCCTCCGACGCGGTGAAGGAGCGCATCGCCCTGGTGCCCGAGGAGCGCCGGAAGGAGGGCGTTCTGGTGAACGAGGACGTGAGCTTCAACCTCTCCGCGGCGTGTCTCGGCAAATTCTGCGTGGCCTCCTTCATCAACAAGGCCAAGACTGACGCCAACGCCAAGCAGTACGTGGAGTCCCTGGGCGTCAAGACCCCCTCCATCCGCCAGTGGGTGCGCAACCTCTCCGGCGGCAACCAGCAGAAGGTGGCCGTGGGCAAGTGGCTGGCGGCGGACTGCGACGTGTACATCTTCGACGAGCCCACCAAGGGCGTGGACGTGGGCGCCAAGCAGGACATCTTCCGCCTGATCTACGACATCGCCAAAAACGGCAACGGCGTCATCTACGCCTCCTGTGAGAACTCGGAGCTGCTGAGCATCACCGACCGGATCTACGTCATGTACGACGGCAAGATCATGGCGGAGCTGGTGACAGCGGACACCTCGGAGGACGAGATCATGCACTACGCCGTAGGCGGCACCACCGCCTATGTGAAGGCGTAGCCCCCGCTGAAAAAATGACAGGAGGTACAAAAACTATGCAAACCTTAGAGAAGAATAACACAAAAAAAGTTGCCCATTTCCTGCTGGACTGGGCCGCCGTCATCGCCCTGGTGCTGTGCCTGGTGATCTTCTCGGCCCTGAAGGGCGCCAACTTCATGTCCAAGGCCAACATGGTGAACATTCTCCTGGCCATGTCCATCACCACGGTGTTCGGCATCGCCGCCACGGTGACCATGGCCCCCGACGGCTTTGACATGTCCGCCTGCACCCTGGCCAGCTGCTCGGCCTACGTGTTCGTGTCCATGTACCTGTGGTACGGGCTGAACCTGGCCATGTCCATCGTGGTGTGCATCATTGCCACCCTGGTGCTCTACCAGCTGACCATGTTCCTGATCCTGGTCTGCAAGATCCCCGACATGCTGGCTACCTGCGCCTTGATGTTCGTCCACCAGGGCCTGGGCCAGTGGTACATCGGCGGCGGCGCGGTGTCCACGGGCATGCGCGTGCCCCACTCCGGGGCCGACCCCGCCCGGACCACTCTGAGCAACGCCTTCTCCGCCATCGGCCGCTCCCCCTACATTATTATCATCATGCTGGCCTGCGTCCTGGCGGCCCACATTTTCTTAAACTACACCAAGCACGGCCGCTTCCTCTACGCCATGGGCGGCAACAAGCAGGCGGCCAAGCTCTCCGGCATCAACGTGAAGAAGTACCGGTATCTGGCGGGCATGATTACCGGCGTGTTTATCGCCATCGGCGGTATCCTGGTGGCCTCCCGCGGCAGCTCCGCCCAGGTCATGTGCTGCGACAACTACCTGATGCAGGCCCTGGCGGCGGTGTTCGTGGGCCGGTCCGTGGGCGGCGCGGAGAAGCCCAACGCCCTGGGCACCCTGGTGGGCGCCATGCTGGTGTCCACCCTGGAGAACGGCCTCACCATCTGCGCCGTGCCCTACTACATCCTCCCCGCCGTGAAGGGCGCCGTCCTGGCCCTGGCCCTCATGGCCGCCTACGCCGGCAAGAAGGAACAGTAACTTACTTTTTCTTAGAAGAAAAAGTAAGCAAAAAGAACTTTAAGTTCGCTCTGATGGTCAGGTGCGAACCGCAGCCTTTCCGCACGGTGACGAGGGTGCCTCTTTTGCAGGTCTGCGGCGCTTCTGCGGGGCCTGCTGTAGGGGGCGGCTATCAGCCCCCCGGAACCCCCAGAGGAGCGGGAGGTCTGTGCTCCAGTTGAAAAAAATTCTGCCGCTCTGCCGTCTGATGGCCCCCGGAACACCCGGGAGAGCGGAAAAAAGGTTTCACGGCAATCCAATTCATATTCATCTATATTTAAGGAAAGAAGGAACCGGGAATGGGCAAGTTTGACAAGTATTTTCTCATGGGCATCGACGACATCCTGGAGTACACCCTGGAGAAGCTGCCGGACATCGGCTGGGACAAGGGCTCCATGCAGGCCAAGGAGATCGGTGACGGCAACCTGAACTACGTCTTCCGCGTCTGGGACGGCCAGGGCCACTCTGTCATCATCAAGCACGCCGGCGTGTCCCTGCGGATCTCCGAGGACATGAAGGTCTCCACCGACCGCAACCGCATCGAGTCGGAGATCCTCCAGCTCAACGACAGGTACGCCCCCGGCATGGTGCCCAAGATTTACTTCTACGACACCGTCATGAGCGCCTGCGGCATGGAGGACCTGTCCGAATACCAGCTCATGCGCTACGCCATGATGGAGCACAAGATCTTCCCCCGCTTCGCCGACGACATCTCCACCTACATGGTGAACACCCTCCTGATGACCAGCGACGTGGTGATGGACCACCAGGAGAAGAAGGGGCTTGTCAAGAGCTTCATCTCCCCCGAGCTGTGCCAGATCACCGAGGATCTGGTGCTCATGGAGCCCTATAACGACATCAAGCACGAGAACAACGTCTTCCCCCCCAACGCGGACTTCGTGAAGCGGGAGCTCTACGACGACGAGGCGCTGCACCTGGAGGTCTCCAAGCTGAAGTTCAAGTTCATGACCGACGCCCAGGCCCTGATGCACGGCGATCTGCACACCGGTTCCATCTTCGTCAAGCCCGACTCCACCAAGGTCTTTGACCCGGAGTTCGCCACCTACGCCCCCATGGGCTACGACGTGGGCAACGTGGTGGCCAACCTGATCTTCGCCTACGACAACGGCCTGGCCGCCGGCGCCGACGAGTTCTGCGCCTGGTGCCTGGAGACCATTGAGAAGACCATGGACCTCTTCGTGGAGAAGTTCAACAAAAAGTTTGACGAGGCCGTCACCGAGCCCATGGCCAAGGTTCCCGGCTTCAAGCAGTGGTACTTGGAGGGCATTCTCAACGACACCGCCGGCTACGCCGGCACCGAGCTCCACCGCCGCACCGTGGGCATGGCCAACGTGAAGGACGTGACCACCATCGCGGACCAGGAGAAGCGGGCCTGGGTGGAGCGGCTGAACATCCTCTGCGGCAAGGACTACATTCTGCACCAGACCAGCTTCCGCACCGGCGCCGACTTCGTGGCCGCCATCAAGCGGGCCCAGGAGGCTGCCAAGTAACCGGAAGACGGGCCGGATACGGGACCCGTATTTGCAGCTTGGGCCGGCCGGACCTCTTTCTGCCGCTCCCCCGTGAAGCCTCGCCGAGACCCGAGGGACTTCCGGCGAGAATTTACCTTGACCGGCGGGAAATTCCCCCCGTCCATCCGCCCCGCTCCGCCGCGAATACCGGATCCCGCCCCCCGACCGGGGCAGACGTGCAACACCCCCCTGTTTTTTCACGCAAAAAACGCGTTTTTACCCGGTTTTTTCTCAAAACTCGGCAAAAAAGCCTGCTGGTTTGCAAGGAAACATACCAATTTGTGACATAACAGCCTATTCTTAATAGGAAGGAAGCAAGCACATGAACGCATTGCAACTGGACACCGTCCGCCTGTCCGCGGACCGCACCTGCCTGGAGATTCTGGACCAAACCCTTCTTCCGGGTACTGTAAAGGTGCTGAATATCAGCAAAATTGAGGACATTTGGGAGGCGATCAAGCTCCTCCGGGTCCGGGGGGCCCCGGCCATCGGCGTCTGCGCCGGCTACGCCATCGCCCTCACCGCCTCCGGCATCGACACCGCCGACCCGCAGAAGTTCTGCGAAAAGTTCATGGAACAGAAGGAATACCTGGCATCTTCCCGTCCTACGGCGGTCAATTTGTTCTGGGCTCTGAACCGGATGGAGCGGGTGATGCGCTCTAATCTGGACAAGGACGTGGCCCAAATCAAGGAGATTCTCTTCACCGAGGCCCAGGCCATCCGGGACGAGGACGTGGCCATCAGCCGCAGCATCGGCGAGATCGGCTTCGGCCTTCTCAAGCACGGCGACGGCATCCTGACCCACTGCAACGCGGGCACTCTGGCCACCGCCAAGTACGGCACCGCCACCGCCCCCATGTACGTGGCCCAGGAGCACGGCTGGACGGACTTCCGGGTCTACTGCGACGAGACCCGTCCCCTGCTCCAGGGGGCCCGCCTCACCGCCTTTGAGCTCCACAACGCCGGCATCGACACCACGCTGATCTGTGACAATATGGCCTCGATTATGATGAAAAGCGGCAAAATCAACATCGTTTTCGTGGGCTGCGACCGGGTAACGAGGAACGGCGACGCCGCCAACAAGATCGGTACCTCCGGCGTGGCGATCCTGGCCAAGCACTACGGCATCCCCTTCTACGTCTGCGCCCCCAGCTCCACCATCGACATGTCCCTGGAAACCGGCGACCAGATCCCCATCGAGCAGCGCTCCCCGGAGGAGGTCACGGAGATGTGGTACAAGGAGCGCATGGCCCCGGAGGGGGTGAAGGTAGAGAACCCCGCCTTTGACGTGACGGACCACAGCCTCATCACCGGCATCATCACCGAGAAAGGCCTGTGCAAGGCCCCCTTTGACAAGGCCTTTGAGGAGCTGGGAATTGGCAAATAAAGAGCCGTCTTGAGGCAAAAAACAGAGAGCCGGCGGCTGACCGCCGCCGGCTTACAATGTTGAAAACAAGAGACATGCAGTGCTTTGGCTGCGCTCTAAAAGCTTGCTACGTTGATCTCCTTCAGACGGCTTTGCCACTCAGAGGAGAGGGGCTGGTCGCAGATAATGCCGGTGAGATCTTCTAAGGGGCAGATGTTCAAAAAGGAGATGCCGTCCAGCTTGCTGTGGTCCACCGCCAGATAGGTGTAGCGGCTGCGGCGGAGGACGGTGCGCCGGGCCAGGGCCTCCCCCTCGTTGGAGTCGGTGGCCCCGTACTCCATGTGGACTGTGCGGCAGGAGAGAAAGGCCTTATCCACGTAGTAGCGGCTCAGGTCCTCCACCGTCTGCTCCCCGAAGAAGGACATGGTCCGGGGGGCGTAGTTCCCGCCGGCCAGAATCAGCTTCACCGTGGAGGAGGCGGCCAGGATCTCCGCCACCTTCAGGGAGTTTGTGAGCACTGTAATGTGCTTTTCCAGCAGCTCCTGAGCGATGAACCAGTCCGTGGTGGAGGCGTCCAAAAAGATGGAGTCCCCGGTCTGGATAAACCGGGCGCACTTCTGGGCGATGAGCTTCTTCTCCTGCTGCCGGATGACCGAGCGCATGGAGACGCTGATGTCGTTCTGCACGCCCTCGGTGATGTAAGCGCCGCCGTGTGTGCGGATCAGCTGCCCGGCGGCTTCCATCTCCTTAAAGTCCCGGCGGATGGTTTCTGTGGCCACCCCAAGCGCGGCGGCCAGCTCGGTGACGTTGACGCTCTGGTGCTCCCGCAGGAGCTCAAGAATCGCATTGCGACGGGCGATTGCCAGCATACCGATCCCTCCTTCTTTTCCTTGACAAACCGGCGCGTACAGGAATTTGTAAGTCCATTGTACCATAGCATGGGAGAAAATGCAACAAAAAACGAGGGAGTTTTCCCACAAATGATAGTGTTTCTGCATAAAAACAGGGGGCGAGAGCTGCGCTGTGTGCCGCCTCTGCCGCTGGAAAGACGGTGAGTAAGACGACCTGCCGCAGGCCTGTATCCCTGTGCAGTAAACCAGCTCAGGAGGTTTCTATGAGTGGATTTGACCGGCCTTGGGCCGCGGAGGTGGACGCCATTGCAAAGGGCATCCGGCTCCGGGTCCTGCGCCACACGGTGGAGCAGCGGGGGGGATATCTCTCTCAGGCCTGCTCCTCCGGACAGATTTTCGCCGCCCTCTACCACGGCCTGATGCGCCTGCCGGCGGTGGAGACGCCTCTGCTGCCCGACCCCTGGGAGGGGGTGCCGGGGCCGGGCCATCCCGCCCGGACGGGGGCGAAGTTCAACGCTGGCGGCCTGCCGGGGTACGACCGCTTTGTCATGTCCCCCGCCCAGTACGCCCTGGTCCTCTACGCCGCCCTCATTGAGACCGGGCGGATGGACGAGGCGGGGATGGACGCTTACAACCGGGACGGCAGCAGCGTGGAGATGATCGGGGCGGAGCACTCCCCGGGGATGGAGGTCACCACCGGCTCCCTGGGCCAGGGGATCAGCCAGGCCAGCGGCATCGCCATGGGCCTGCGTCTCAAGGGGGACGCCGGGAGGGTGTTCGTCTTCCTCTCCGACGGCGAGTGCCAGTCCGGGGAGTTCTGGGAGGCCGTTCAGGCCGCCAGCTTCCACCGGCAGGACAACCTGATTCTGGTGATCGACCGCAACGGCTGTCAGTGCGACGGGGTCATGGGGCCGGTGATGAACATCGAGCCCTTTGACAAGCGGTTTCGCGCTTTCGGGTGTGCGTGCGTCCGCATTGGCGGGCACGACCCGCTGGCTCTGGCGGCGGCGTTGGAGACGCCCCACGAGGGGAGGCCCCTGGTGGTGGTCTGCGACACGGACCCCTGCTATCAGATGGAGTTTTTACGGGCGCGGTATCCCAAGTTCCACTACGTCCGGTTTACGCAGCCGGGGCAGTGGGAGGAGTACCGGGACCGGTACGAGGCCATGGCAAAGGAGGTGGACCAGTGATGGAGATCTGCAAGCGCGTCCACGCCAACAATCTGGTCCGCTGGGCGGCGGATAAGCCGGAGGTGCTGGTGCTCTCCGCGGACCTGACCAGCTCCTGCGAGGCCGACGCCTTTCGGGACACCTATCCGGACCGTTTCTTCTCCATGGGCATCGCCGAGCAGAACATGCTGGGCTTTGCCGGAGGGCTGGCCCGGGAGGGGTTTGTGCCCTTCGTCCACACCTTCGCGGTGTTCATCTACCGCCGGGCCCTGGACCAGATCGCCATGTCCGTGGCCTACCCCAACCTGCCGGTGAAGATGGTGGGGTTTCTGCCCGGGGTCACCACCCCCGGCGGGGCCACCCATCAGGCCATCGAGGACGCGGCCATTATGCGCGCCCTGCCCAACATGACCGTGCTGGAGACCGGCGACGCCACCGAGGTGGAGAATGTGCTCCAGATCGCCTATGACATCCCCGGACCGGTGTACATCCGGATGCTCCGGGGGGAGATCCCTCGGCTGTTCCAGGAGCCGATGGCGTTCAAAAAGGCCCGGAAGCTGCTGGATGGGGACGATGTTGTGATTGTCTCCGCGGGGCTGTGCACGGAGGAGTGCCTCCGGGCGGTGAGGGCGCTGGAGAGGAACGGCGTCAAGGCGGCGCTGTACCACATCTCCACCCTGAAGCCATTCGAGTACCCGGAGATTGTGGAGCACATCGCCCGCAGCCGGTACGGGGCGATCTCCCTGGAGAACCACACGGTAATCGGCGGACTGGGCTCCTGCCTGGCGGAGGCCATGGCGGAGCAGGGGGTGGGCAAGAAGCTCATCCGATTGGGGATTCGGGACCAGTTCCTCCACGGGGCCAGCCGGAAGTACCTGATGCACGAGTACCGCATGGACGTGTGGGCTCTCCTGGAGGCGGTGGGGCAGCTCACCGGAACGCCTCTGACTGTCGGGGAGGGGGACGTGGGGGAGGCGTTTTTGCCCCAGGCCCTCAGCGACGCCAAGCCCGAGGCGCTGTAGTTCTTTTCCTTGAAAGGAAAAGAACCAAAAGGAACTTTAGTGCGCTCTGTAGTGCTTTGGGAATCCAGCCTTTTCGCACGGTGACGGTACTGGAATCAAAAGGGGGGCTTATGAAGTTCGAACATTACGACGACGCGGCGCTCCGCGCGCAGCTTCGGGGGGACCGGTTTGCCGTGGTCTACCGGATCCGGGGCGGCGAGCGGGAGGCACTGGAGATCGCTGAGGCCATGTGCGTGGAGCAGACCGTGGAGTTCCCCGCCCGGCATATCGAGTGTCCCGCCATCCATGACGGCATTTTGGGACAGATCGACTATGACGAGGACGCGGGGGACGGCTGGCGGCGGGTGGACATCACCTACGCCGGGGAGATTGCCGGGGCGGATTTTCCCCAGCTCCTCAACGTGGTGTTTGGCAACAGCAGTCTGATTCCCGGTATTGTGCTGGAGCGGATCTGCCTGCCGGAGGATATGAAACGGACCTTCCCCGGCCCACGCTTCGGCGTGGAGGGCCTGCGAGAGCGCTTGGGTGTGTATGGCCGGCCTCTGGCTGTCACGGCCCTGAAGCCCATGGGTCTGCCCCCGGCGGCTCTGGCGGAGATCGGGTATCAGTGCGCCCTGGGGGGCATTGACATGCTCAAGGACGACCACGGTTTGATGGATCAGCCCTTCGCCTCCTTCCGGGAGCGGGTGGAGCAGGTCGCCGCCGCCGTCCGGCGGGGCAATGAGGAGATTGGCGGGCACACCGCCTACATCCCCAATGTGTCCGGGAGTCTGCGGCACATGGACGACCGGCTGAAGCTGGCCGTGGACTGCGGCTGCGGTGCCGTCATGGTGGCTCCGGGGCTGATGGGGTTCGATTTGATCGGCTACGCCGCGGAGAAGACCGGCCTGCCGGTGGTGTGTCACCCGGCGTGGCTGGGGAGCAGCCTCCACCGGGGGGAGGGGGGCGTGGACTGCGCCTGCCTCCTGGGCCAGCTGCCCCGTCTGGCCGGGGCGGATATCACCGTGTTCCCCAACTTCGGCGGCCGCTTCTCCCTCACCGAGGCGGAGTGCGCCGGGATTCGGGATATGGCGGGGGAGGATCAGGGAACCGTCCGCCCGATCTTTCCCGCCCCCGCCGGGGGGATGACCTTCGACAAGGTGCCCCGGATGCGCTCATTCTACGGCGACGATGCGGCGCTCCTCATGGGCGGCGGGCTCTTTACCGCGCCGGGAGGGTTGGCGGAGAACTGCCGGCGCTTCATCGAGCAGCTGAATAAAGTTTAGGGCCGCCCTTTGGGCCTTGGAGTCCGGGGCAAGGCCCCGGGCCATCGACAACAGAAACCGCCCGCGTTTCAGATGCGGGCACAGAGAAAGGAGGCGGTAGACTATGTACGGTGAGGACCTGGACCGCTATCTCTCCGACCGGGACGCCAAGGAGGCGATCCTGGAGGTGGGCCGGCGGATGTACGCCAAGAACTACGTGGTGAGTAACGACGGCAACATCACCTGCAAGGTCTCTCCCACCACCCTTTGGACCACCCCCACCGGGGTGAGCAAGGGGTACATGACCGACGAGATGCTTATCAAGGTGGACCTGGAGGGCCACGTGCTCCAGGGGACCCGGAAGCCCTCCAGTGAGCTGAAGATGCACCTGCGGGTCTACAAGGAGAATCCGGATTTGATCGCCTGCGTCCACGCCCACCCGCCGGTGGCCACATCCTTTGCCATCGCAGGCATCGCCCTGGACCGGCCCATTCTGCCGGAGGGGGTGGTGCAGCTGGGGGTGGTGCCCGTGGCGCCCTACGCCACGCCGGGGACCCAGGAGGTGCCCGACTCCATTGCGCCCTACTGCCGGACCCACAACGGGGTGCTGCTGGCCAACCACGGGGCGCTGACCTGGGGCATGAGCCCCATGCAGGCTTACATGCGCATGGAGTCCTTGGAGTACTACGCCCTGGTGACCATGTACACCGGCAACATCATCGGCCGGGCCAACGAGCTCTCCTGCGAGCAGGTGGACCGGCTGGTGGAAACGAGGACCAGGATGGGTATCACCACCGGCGGGCGGCCCAAGTGCCGCTTCGCCGCGGACGGGGAGCCCTCCCCCTGCTCCCAGGGGCGGGCCTGTCCCAGCGGCTCTCCCTGTGAGAACGGGGAGGTGGCCAGCGTGGTGCGCAGCGTCATGGCCCAGCTCCAGGGGCGGTAGGCGCCTATGGAGAACAAGGATATTCGAAACGGCGTGCTGACCTATCTGGCCGGCACGGGGAGTAAGTTTGTGCCCGTGGGGGTCAGCGCCCGGCATGTGCACCTCAGTCAGGGGGATTTGGACCGGCTGTTTGGGGCGGGGTACTCTCTGCGGCCCTTTAAGGCGCTGTCGCAGCCGGGGCAGTTTGCCGCCCAGGAGAAGGTGACGGTGGCGGGGCCCAAGGGGGAGATCGCAAACGTCCGGGTTCTCGGGCCGGTGCGGCGGGGGACCCAGGTGGAGGTGACCTTTTCCGATCTGATGCGGCTGGGGATTCCCGGGGTGGTGCGCATGTCCGGGGACACCGAGGGCACGCCCGGGTGCGTATTGAAGGGGCCGGCGGGGCAGGTGACCATCCCCAACGGGGTGATTGTGGCCGCAAGGCACCTCCATCTGTCGCCGGGACAGGCGGCGGCCTATGGGCTGAAGAATGGGCAGGCGGTGACGCTGAGGATGACCGGGCCCAGGCCGGGGCTGCTGGAGCAGGTGGTGTGTCGGGTGGGGGATGGGCACGACCTGGAGGTCCATCTGGACACCGATGAGGCCAATGCGTTTTGCATCACCGGCGCGTCGCTGCTGGAGATTGTGGAGCCGGGGGGCGGGGGGAGTTCGACCTGCTCCTGTGGCGGGAATTGTCAGCATGATGGTGGTTGTCAGTGCGGCGGGGAACACTCCGCCCCGGCTGCGCCGAAGGCGGAGGAAGCTCCCTTGATGGATTTGGTGACGGAGAGGGACGTGGAGGACGCTTGGAAGAAGGGGGTGGCGGTGATTCGGTGTTTGCCGAAGTGCATTGTCACGGACGCGGCGCGGGAGCGGGCTATGAGTCTTAATATTGAGATTAAGCGGTGAGATTTTGTCACTTTTTCTTGAAAGAAAAAGTAACCAAAAAGAACTTTAATTTTGCTTGGCGAAAAGCGAAGGCAGGTGATTTTATGCAGATTGCGCGCGTGATCGGTTCGGTGGTCAGCACCTCCAAATCCGACCGGCTTACCGGGCTCAAGCTCCTTCTGGTCCGTAATATCGACCTGGATACCATGCAGGAGAAGGGCTCCCCCATCGTGGCTATCGACGCGGTGGGCGCGGGGGAGGGCGAGGTGGTGATGCTCTGCGCCGGCTCCTCCTCCCGTATGACGGAGCTGACTAAGGATAAGCCGGCGGACTGCACCATCACGGCCATCATCGACTATATCGACATGGACCACAGGCGGATCTTCGATAAACACGGGGAAGGCGGTGAGCGGTAAGTGCTCTTGAAAGAACAGGTTGAGGAAATTGTGCGCCTGACCATCGCCCAGATGGGGCAGAGCGCACCGGCGGTCTCCTCGGGGGGAGCGGTACTCCGTCCGGTGGCGGCCCCCGCGGTCTCCAGCGGCGGGAGCTTTGGCGGCTGGCGCTACGACAGTGCGGGCGACGCCGTGGAGGCGGCTTGGACGGCGTTTTTGCAGCTCAGCGAGCTGTCTTTGGCCAAGCGGCGGGAGCTCATCGAGGCCATGCGCCAGGCGGCCCGGGCCAACGCCCGGCATCTGGCCGAGCTGGCCCACGAGGAGACGGGCTACGGGCACGTGGAGGACAAGGTGGTGAAGAACCTCCTGGCGGCGGACAAGACGCCGGGGGTGGAGGACATCCCCACCGAGGCGTTTACCGGGGATGGGGGCTTTACCCTGGTGGAACATGCGCCCTTTGGGGTGATCGGGTCCATCATTCCCTCCACGAATCCCACGGCCACGGTGATTAACAACGCCAT
Source organism: uncultured Clostridia bacterium (assembly GCA_947383645.1). Taxonomy (GTDB): domain Bacteria; phylum Bacillota; class Clostridia; order Oscillospirales; family Oscillospiraceae; genus CAJFPI01. The sequence continues at coordinate 18,254 of CANDEH010000010.1, forward strand.
CAGCATGATTGCCGCGGGGAATACCGTGGTGTTCAGCCCCCATCCGGCGGCGAAAAAGAGCTCCCAGGAGGCTATCCGCATTATGCACGAGGCGCTGGTGGCCCACGGGGCCCCGGCGGGGATTATCACCACTCCCACGGAGCCCAGCATGGAGAACTCCCAGGCGGTGATGAAGCACCCCCGGGTGCGGCTGCTGGCCGTCACCGGCGGGGAGGCCATCGTGAAGGTGGCCATGAACAGCGGCAAGAAGGCCGTCTGCGCCGGGCCGGGGAATCCCCCGGTGATTGTGGACGAGACCGCCGAGCTGGACAAGGCCGGCAAGCGGACGGTGGACGGGGCCTCCTATGAGAACAACATCCTCTGCGTGGCGGAGAAGGAGGTCTTCTGCGTCCAGACGGTGTTTGACCGGTTTTTGGCCGAGCTGGAGAAGAACGGGGCCTATCAGATTCGCGGCGGGGACATCGACAAGGTGCTGCGCACGGTGCTCATGGAGAAGGACGGGAAGTACATCCCCAGCCGGAAGTTTGTGGGCCGGGACGCGTCCTATATTCTCGACCAGTGCGGGATCTCCTACACCGGGAAGCCCCGGCTGGTGATCTGTGAGGTGGACAGGAACCACCCCTTCGTCACCACGGAGATGCTGATGCCCGTGCTGGCCTGCGTCCGGGTCTCCGACGTGGACGAGGCCATCCGGGAGGCGGTGCGGGCGGAGAACGGCTGTTGGCACTCGGCCATCATGCACTCCACCAACGTGCGGAACATGAGCCGGGCGGCCAAGGCGCTGAATACCACCATTTTCGTGAAGAACGCCCCCTCCTACTCCGGTCTGGGGATGAACGCCGAGGGCCACGCCACCCTCACCATCGCCACCCCCACCGGCGAGGGGCTGACCTCCGCAAGGACCTTTACGAGGGCCCGGCGGTGCGTCCTCCACGACGACTTCCGGATTTTGTAAGCTATGCTGGATAAGATTTTTGCGGCCGGCGTGGTGGGCGCCGGCGGGGCGGGGTTTCCCACCCATGTGAAGTATAAGACGAAGACCGAGGTCTTCATCGTCAACGCCATTGAGTGCGAGCCCCTGCTGCGCACCGACCGGTACATCGTGGAGACCTTCGCGCCGGAGATTGTGGCGGCGGCCCTTCAGATTAAAGAGCACCTGGGGGCCAGCCGGGCGGTAATCGCTGTGAAGGAGCACAACGCCGGGATGGTGAGCGCCCTGCGGCGGGCTGTGGGGGACAGCGGGGTGGATCTCTACCTCTCCCCCTCGGTGTATCCGGCGGGGGATGAGCAGAACCTCATTTTCTGCATCACCGGGCGGGTGGTGCTCACCGGGGGGCTGCCCCTGGACGTGGGCTGCGTGGTGTCCAACGCCGCCACGGTGTTCCAGGTCCACGAGGCTTTGGCTGGCCGGCCGGTAACGGATAAGATCATCACCATCGGCGGCGCGGTGGCGAACCCCATGACTGTCAGCGCCCCCATCGGGACGGCGCTCGCGGACCTGCTGCCCCTGGCGGGCGGGGCCGTCGGGGACTGCGTGACCATCATCGGCGGGCCCCTCATGGGCCGGGTGGCGGAGAGTCTCGACGGCGAGGTGGTCACCAAGACCACCGGGGGGCTGCTGGCCCTGCCCCGGGACGCGGCGATCCTCCCCAAGAAGGAGGCCGACCTGGCCCGGGAGGTGAAGATGGCCCGGGCAGTGTGCTGCCAGTGCTCCATGTGTACCCAGATGTGCCCCCGGAACGCCATGGGGCTGAATGTACAGCCCCACAAGGTCATGCGGGCTCTGGCCGCGGGGAACTGTGGGCTCATTGGCGCGGAGGCCAACGGCGTGTGGTCCTGCTGCGACTGCGGGATTTGCAGCGACTACGCCTGCAACTTCGGGCTGCATCCCTCCAAGATGATGCAGGTCTACAAGGGGCGGATGCGGGAGCAGGGAGTGAAGCCCGTGAAGGAGGTCAAGTACCAGCCCCAGGGCTTTGAGAACAAGCGCCTGCCCACCGCGCGGCTCATGGGGCGGCTGGATTTGAGCCGCTACGACGCGGACGCCCCCTTCGCCGGCAGCGTGGAGGTGCAGAGCGTGCGGATTCCCCTGAAGATGCACGTGGGCGGGCCGTGTACGCCCACGGTCGGCGTGGGGGAGAAGGTGGAGAAGGGACAGCTCATTGCCCGGCCCGAGGGGCTGGGGGCCAATATCCACGCCTCCATCGCCGGTACGGTAACTGCGGTGACGGCGCAGATGATTGAGATCAGGAGGTGAGAAGATGAACGCACTGGGTATGAATGAGGTTATGAGCATTCCCACCGGGTTTTTGGTGTGCGATGCGATGCTGAAGGCGGCCGATGTGACGCTGATCTCCTCCGGCTGCGTCTGCGCGGGGAAGTACTACACCGTGGTCTCCGGCGAGGTGGCGGCGGTGCGGGCCGCCGTGGAGGCGGGCCGGGAGCTGGCCTCCGGCGTGCTGGTGGACTCCCTGGTGATCCCCAGCATCCACCCCGACGTGGCCCCGGCCATCGCGGCCTGCGTCGAGGCGGAGGACATGAAGGCCCTGGGGATTATGGAGACCTACTCCCTCTGCGCGGCCATCCATGCCGCCGACGCCGCCGCCAAGGCGGCGGAGGTCCGGCTGCTGGAGGTGCGTCTGGGCAGGGGCTTGGGCGGCAAGTCCTTTGTGCTTCTCACCGGTGAGGTGGCGGCGGTGACCGCCGCCGTGGAGGCCGCGGAGGAGCTGGAGGAGACGCAGGGGCTGATGGGGAAGAGCGTGGTCATCCCGGCACCGCATCGAGACCTACTTCGTTTCGTTTGAAGACCGCTTCGCTGGGTCTTCAAACGAGGGGATGGCGCTGCGCTCTGCGCCTCGGACTTTGCCCGTGGGCAAAGTCCTGCGACGCTCGCTTCGCGAGAGGTATTTTTTCCGAAAACGCGGTTTCCGGAAAAAATGATTTCAGATTTTTTGCGGCGTGCGCGCCGCAAACTCCTGCGGAGTGCTTTTGTTTGCGGCTGAGGAGAGATGTGATTTATCCGCTTTGCGGAGATCAATAGAGAAAGTGAACCATTCAAATACTTTTATATGGAGGATAGTACAATGAAGGAAGCTCTTGGAATGATTGAGACCAGAGGGTTGATTGGCGCCATTGAGGCGGCGGATTCTATGGTGAAGGCCGCCAATGTGTCCCTGATCGGCAAGGTGCAGATCGGCAGCGGGCTGGTCACCGTGATGGTGCGCGGGGACGTGGGGGCCGTGAAGGCTGCCGTGGATGCCGGGGCCGCCGCCGCCAAGCGGGTGGGCGAGCTCTTCGGCGCCCATGTGATCCCCCGCCCCCACGGGGATGTGGAGTACATCCTGCCCAGCCTTGAGAAGGCGGAGTAAGCCGTGATTACCGGCAGGATCACCGGCACGGTGGTGGCCACGGTGAAAGACCCCACCATGGAGGGCGTCCCCTTTCTGACGGTGAAGCTGATCGTGAACGGCAGGGAGACGGAGACCGTGGTGGCCGCCGACCACACCCGGCAGGCCGGCTACGGGGATTTCGTCTACCTCATCCCCAAGAAGGAGGCCTCCCGGATTTTCCGGGAGTGCCCGGGGCCCTACGATATGTCCGTGGTGGGCTTTATCGACACGTACAATGAGGAGCTGTAGCCATGCGGATTGGACGAGTTGTGGGAAATCTGGTCTCCACGGTGAAGGACGCCGCCCTGGCCCCCTATAAGCTGCTGCTGGTGGAGTACCTGTGCCCCCTGACCATGGAGCCGGAGGGGGAGCGGGAGATCGCCACCGACTGCGTCTGCGCCGGCGTGGGGGACATCGTCCTGGTGGACACCGACGGCGGCGCGGGGAACATGCTCCACGGGGATAACACGGTGATGACCGACCGGGTCTGCTGCGGCATCATCGACAGTTTCACCTGCCACGGCGAGAGAACGGTTACCCGCCACGGGGCCGGATGAAAACAGGCGGGACATCTGTCCCGCCTGTTTTCCGTGGGAGAAGAGATAAAAAAACCGTATTTTTTTAAAGAAGGAGAAATTACGATGCTGAGAGGAATTCCCAACTGCATTACGCCGGAGCTATTGAAGGTTCTCCACGAGATGGGCCACGGCGACACCATTGTCGTCGGCGACGCCAACTTTCCCGCCGCTTCCACCGCGGTGGCCAGGGGGCATGTGAACCTCCGCTGCGACGGGCACCGGGCCACGGAGCTGGTGGACGCCATTTTGCAGCTGATGCCCCTGGACGACTTTGTGGAGAAGCCGGTGATTATCATGAACAAGACCGAGCGGCACAAGGATTTGGAATGCCCGGTGTGGGACGAGTTCAAGGACATTGTGGCCAAATATGACAGCCGGGGGGCGGAGGCGGTGGACTTCATGGACCGCTTCCCCTTCTACACCGCGGCTCAGAACGCCTACGCCGTGGTGTCCACTACGGAGACCGCCCCCTACGCCTGCATCATCTTGCAGAAGGGGTGCTTGTGATGAGAAACTGGAGGCGTGAGGTGATCGACGCGGGCATTCGGATGCTCAACGAGGGGATCACCATCGGCACCTGGGGCAACGTCACCATCCGGGACCCGGAGACCGACTACGTGTACCTGAGCCCCAGCGGGATGCCGTACAGAACTCTCCGGGAGGAGGACATCGTGGTGCTGCGCCTGGACGGCAGCCGGGTGGAGGGGGAGCGGAAGCCCACCATCGAGACGGAGATGCACCTCTCCATCTACCGCGCCCGGCCGGCGTGCAACGCGGTGGTTCACACCCACCCCACCTACTCCACCGCCTTCTCCTGCATGGGGGAGGACATCCCCCTGCTCCTGGACGAGGCGGCCCAGGTCCTGGGCGACGTGGTGCGCACCACGAAGTACGCCCTCCCCGGGTCTCAGGAGCTGGCGGAGGAGTGCGTGAAGGTCCTGGGGGAGCGGTCCATGGCCTGCCTTTTGAAGTCCCACGGGGCGGTGTGTCTGGGGAAGGATTTGGAGGAGGCCTTCGGAAACTCCACCGTGCTGGAGGCCACGGCCAAGGTGTACAGCATTATCCGCTCCATGGGCGGGCGGTTTGACCCGATCTCCCCGGAGAATATCGCCTTTATGCAGGAGTTCGTACGGACGAAGTACGGACAGAGATAACGCGCCGGAGAACAGACAGGCCCCGACACCACCGTGTCGGGGTCTGTTTTTTTCTGGATAAGTGCTTTGACTTCATATGCCGCGGATTTTGAGCGGCGTTTTGAACAGGAGAAGGGCCGTGGGATCCCGTGCCGGGATTCCGCGGCCCTTTTTTCTGGTTTCAGCGTCTGGCCTTCAGTTGAAGACGGATCCTGTCGCTAATCATGGCGATGAATTCGCTGTTGGTGGGCTTTCCCTTGGCGTTTGAGACGGTGTAGCCAAAGAATTTTTGAAGCGTCTCCAGATCGCCCCGGTCCCAGGCCACCTCGATGGCATGGCGGATGGCGCGCTCCACCCGGGATGGCGTGGTGCCAAAGCGCTGGGCGACCTCGGGATAGAGAACTTTGGTCACGGAATTGATGACGTCCATGTCCTCCACGGAGATCATGATGGCCTCCCGCACGTACTGATAGCCCTTGATATGGGCGGGGACGCCGACCTCGTGGATGATGGAGGTCACCAGATTTTCCAGGCCGGGGGTGTGCACTTCCTCCTCGCCGCCGCCCTGGAGCAGGCGCATGTTTTCCAGAATGGCCTCGTCCGTACAGGGCTTGACCATAAAGGCCGCCGCCCCCAGCGCCCCCGCCGCGGCCACAGTCTGCTGGCTACAGAAGGAGGACAGCGCGATAACAAGCGGTCCGCCCTCCTCCCGCTTCTTCAGCTTGGACAGCACGCTCAGACCGTCCATGTGGGGCAGAATCAGGTCGATGAGCAGAAAGTCCGGATTCTCCCGCTCCACAGATCTGAGCGCCTCCGCTCCGTCGCCGGTGGCTTCCACCACGTGGAATTCCCCCGTCTTCTCCATAGCCTCCGCCAGCAGCGCCCGGTACTCCTCGTTGGCATCCGCCAAAACCACTGTTCTCCTTTTCTCCATGTTTTTAAGCCCTCTCATAATTTTACAGATTTGGCCCGTCTTTCTGCACCATACAGGTTTAGACGAATTATAAACTCTTTATATGACCTTACTGATAAAATAACACAATCGGACAGAATTTTCAAGTCGAATAACGTCACAAGTCTGTAAAATTAGGGAGAATATTTCGACTTATTTTTTCAAAAAGCATACTTTTTGAAGTTTCATGTCGAATTTTGTCGAATTAGGACGCTTTCTTAGACAATATGCTGTACCCATCCTGAAGCATGTTGGTGATAAAAATACCGTAGCCCCGGGTGGGGTCGCCCACCATCACGTGGGTCACCGCGCCGATGAGCTTGTCATTCTGCACGATGGGACTGCCGCTCATCCCCTGGACGATGCCGCCGGTGGCGGAGAGCAGACGCGGATCCGTAATGTGGACGATCATATTCTGACTGGGGCTGCCGGGGGCGCAGATCCGCTCGATCTCCACCTGGTAGCGCTCCACGGTGTCCCCGCTGACGTTGGCCAGAATCTCCGCGCCGCCCCGACGGATCTCACCGGGCTCCGCCACGGCCAGAGCCTCCTGTCCCTGTACCAGAGAGCTCTCCTCCATGGTGCCGAAGACGCCCCGGGCGGTGTTGGCGTAGAGAACGCCCAGGTCCTCCCGGAGATCGAAGTCCCCCCGCAGCTCCCCGGGGGAGCCCGCCTCACCCGGCTTTACCGCCTTGACGCGGGCGTACATCACCGCGCCTGCCTCCAGAGGCATCAACAGATTGGTGTCTGTGTCGTTGATCCCGTGGCCCAGGGCGCCGAAGGCCCCGGTCTCCGGGTCATAGAAGGTCACGGTGCCGATCCCGGCCAGGCTGTCCCGCACCCAGGCGCCCAGGCGGGCAATGCCGTCGCCGCCCCGGGCCGGCTCCGCCCGGAGCTCCAGCGTCTTGCCCTCCCGGTTTACGGACAGGGCCACCGGTTTTCCGCCGCTCCGGGCCACAACCGCCTGGAACTGCTCCGTGCTCTCCAGATTCTCTCCCCCGGCGGAGACGATCAGATCGCCCACCCGGAGGCCGCAGTCCCTGGCCGGGGCGCACCGTCCGGCGGCTCCGTCCACCTCGCTGAGGCCCACCACCAGAATTCCCTGGGAGAACAGCTTGATTCCAACGGTGTGTCCCACGGGAACCAGCTTCTCCGGCAGGGCGTCCACCCGGACGGCTGTCCGGACCTCCGGCGCGGCCCAGGCGCTCACGCTACCGAAAAGAGTCAGCGCCATGAGCACGCTGAGGACGCGGAGGTGAAAGCGGTGGGTCGTATCCAAATGTTCCTGTGATTTCATCCATTCAATCGCCCCTTCCCTCAAATTTTTCGCGCTCTGTGCCGCCGGCGCGCCCCGGCGGCTCCGTCGAAAACCGTACGCGCCGCCGACGCCCTTCGGCTTTGCGTACAGGCTCTACTCTCTCCCTTTTTCGAGAAAAAAAGCGGCGCGCCCCCTTCTAAAATCAGGGGAGAATGGATGGCAGAAGCCGGTAAAACACTGCCTGACGGCGACGGCGGGAGACGGACGCAGTAGTTCCTGCCCCCAGTCCCCGGTTTTTCCAGCGGAATATCCGTTTTTTTCCAGCGCGCCGGTGAGAGCGTTCCGCCCTGCCGCCCGCAGCGCTATTCCCGCAGCTTCACGCCGTGATTGGCGGAAACCTGCCCGTCAATCCGCGCACGTCGGTTGAAGCGGGGCCTCCTTAAAAAAATCTTAAGGGATTCTTACGGCTTTCCTATGGACCGGGCCGGGAAAAGGGCTTGCGCGGGGGAACAAAAAGGAGTATAATCTGGTCGTTGAACAGGGATTGACAGCGGCCTGACGGCCGGATGATTTTGTTCCCCTCGGGGCAGTCTAAGAGAAAGGACGGTTTACATGTTCGGTATCGACCACATTTTGTACGACGGGGCCTATACATACGCCGACGCAGTCAACGCCTTCTTCCTGTACAGCTTCTGCGGCTGGGTGATGGAGTGTATTGTGATCCGGAGGGAGAAGGGCGTATGGGAGAACCGGGGCTTTGCCCACCTGCCCCTGTGCATTATCTACGGCTTTGGCGCCATGGCGGGCTACGCCCTGCTGCGGCCCGTGTCCAACAGCTACCTGCTGATCTACGTGTCCGGCGCGCTGCTGGCCACGGCCTTTGAATATCTCACCGGCCGGCTGATGCTCCGCGTGTTCGGCCAGCTCTGGTGGGACTACTCCAACAAGCGCTTCAACTACCGGGGCATCCTCTGCCTGGAGAGCACCATCGGCTGGGGTCTCATCGCCGTGCTGATCTTTGCGGTGATCCACCCGCTGATTTTCGGCATTGTCACCCGGCTGGACCACCGTTCGGCCTCTGCCCTGGCGATTATCCTGTTTTTAGCGTATTCTGTGGACTTTATCTGTTCGGCCCGCACCGCGCTGCACAGAGCCCACGACAACAGAGAGGAGCATGTCTGTGATCCGTCGTAACCGCGCCGACATCAACGCCATCGCCGTACCCGACGATCCCGTCTATCTGTCCCTGACCCGGGACATCCTGGAGAAGCCTGTGGTGGCCCGGATGAAGGGCTATATCCAGCACGGGGACACCACCTGTATGGAGCACTGCGTCAACGTGTCCTATCTGAGCTATCTCTTCTGCCGCGACCACGGACTCAACGCCCGCTGCGCCGCCCGGGCGGGACTGCTCCACGACCTGTTTCTCTACGACTGGCACTTTCACCGCCGGGGAAAGGGCGAGCGGCTCCACGGCTTCCAGCACCCCCTGACGGCGCTGCAAAATGCGGAGAAGGCCTTCTCCCTAAACGAGATGGAGCGCAACATCATCCTGCGCCACATGTGGCCGCTGACCCTTACGCCCCCCAAATACAGGGAGGCCTACGTGGTGGTTTGGTTTGACAAGTATTGCAGCCTGATGGAGACCTTCCGCCGGCCGGTGATGGCGCTCTACCAGCGGCAGAGCCGCCGCCTGGAGACGGGCTTTGCTATTGCGGAGGCGAAAAACGCCGCTAGGGATCAGGTCCTCGGCACGCCCCGTCTGGGCGAGGCGGCGCACAGAGAGGCGTAATTTGCCGTATCACAGTATTTGCAAAAAAAGAGGCGGTCCTGCATCCAAAAAGATGCAGGACCGCCTTAGAAGCTGTACCAATAGCCTCAGCACACATCTATGCGGCCAAAATTGCGCTGACTGTGTTGAAAAATCTTGCAATACACAAAGTATTCCTGCGATTTTTCGCCTTGTCATCGACAATTTTGCCTCGCATATCTGAATACTTCGGCTATTGGTACATCTTCTCAGTCTGTCAAAAAAGTCGGCAGAGCAGGATGGCGGTAAGGAGGATAGTGTGAAAGGAACCCAAGAGGGGTTCCTGACCCGGGGGATCGCCCGCCGCACCCTGCGGGAAAAATCGGCGCGCCGCCCTGCCGGACGCAGGATCTTCAGGCATATCTCACCCATGTCCCGGTCATACTAAGAACCTGTATTCACAACCTCAAACGGCAGCTGGCGGGTCTTTCTCCGCCTATCTGCCATTTTCAGCTGTGAGTACAGGTTCTAAGCCCAAATATGGGGAGGTACCTATGGATCAACTGACAAACAGTCTGGAAAAAAACCGAAAAATCCTGGACGATACCATCGGCGTGGGCCGCAGCTTCGACGTGATCTCCCGGGACCTGGTGGTGGGGGGCAAATCCGCCCGCCTCTACGTCCTGGACGGCTACGGCGACGACGGCGTCATTGAGCGGATTGTCTCCTTCTTACTGCAAGTACAGCCCCGGGACATGGAGAGCGCCGCCGACATGGAGCAGGTCATCCGCCGCTTTGTCACCTTCGGCGAGGTGGAGGCCCAGAATCAGCTCCGGGACATCCTCACCGGGGTGTTTCTGGGCAAGATGGCCCTCGTCATCGAGGGCTTTGACCACTGCGCCCTCATCGACGCCAAGAGCTTCCCCAGCCGGGGGGTGCAGGAGCCCTCCGACGGCCGGGTGCTCCGGGGGGCCCATGACGGCTTTGTGGAGGTGCTGCTGAAGAACACCTCCCTGATCCGCCGGCGCATCCGGGACGAAAATCTGACCCTGGAGAGCCACAAGGTGGGGAAAAACAGCCGTTCGGACATCGTGCTGGCCTACATGGAGGACCGGGTGGACCGGAAGCTCCTGGAGGAGGTCCGCCGGAAGGTGGAAAAGATCGACGTGGGCTCCATCACCATGAGCCAGGAGAGCGTGGCGGAGGCCATGATGGCCCCCCAGTGGTACAACCCCTTTCCCAAGGTCCGCTACACCGAGCGGCCGGACACCGCCGCCGCCTGCATCATGGAGGGGTTCGTGGTGCTGCTGGTGGACAACTCCCCCTCGGTGATGCTCCTGCCCACCCACTTCTTCGACTTCATGGAGGAGGCCAACGACTACTACTTTCCGCCCCTCATCGGCACCTACCTCCGCTATATCCGCATGGCGGTGTTTATCCTGTCCCTGGTAATCACCCCCATCTGGTACCTGCTGGCCAAGAGCCCCCACGCTGTCCCCGACTGGCTCCAGTTCGTCACCGTGGAGGAGGAGGGCCACGTGCCGCTGCTGATCCAGCTGCTGCTGGTGGAGTTTGTCATCGACCTTTTAAAGCTGGCCTCCCTGAACACACCGGATGTGCTCAGCAACTCCTTCTCCATGATCGGGGCGCTGATTTTGGGGGACTTCGCGGTACAGGCACGGTGGCTGGTGCCGGAGGTGCTGGTGTATATGGCCTTCGTGGCCATCGCCAGCTTTGCCCAGCCCAGCTTTGAGCTGGGGTACGCCTTCAAGCTCATGCGGGTGGTGCTGTTGATTTTGATCGCCATCGCCGACTGGTGGGGCTTCGCGGCGGGGATGGTGCTGCTGCTGGTGCTGCTGTTTACCACCAAGCCCATCGTGGGCAGGGGGTACATGTACCCCGTCTGGCCCTTTGACAGGGAGGCCCTCAGCCGCCTGCTCATCCGCAAGCCCATCAACCGGGACAACTCTTAAAGAAGAGAGGGCAGCCAGGCTGCCCTCTCTTACTATGTCCGCCCCTGCGGCGTCCTACTCCACGTGCTTCCGGTGATAGGCGATGAACTCGTCCCTGGAGAAGTCCGGAAGTTGCCCGCAGTCCTCCAGAATCAGCCTAATTAACGACGCGGTCCGGGCCTGGGTGTTGAGGCTCCGGGCGGGGTTGAACTCGATGTCCGTGAAGTGGGTGAAGTTGCGAATCCCCGCCAGCTCCTCCGCCGGGAGGGTCTCCTTCACCGCTTGGATATAGATATAGTCGTAAAATACCGTCCTGGGGACCAGCGGAAAGTCCTCCCCCCGATACCGGAAGCCCTGCAGCACCCCCGACTGCCGCAGCCGCTCGTCCCGCTTGGCCTCCCGGGGCGGCACCTCCAGCAAATCCAAATAGGGCCCGCCGTTCTCAAAGACCTTGGCGCTCTGGAACACGTTCTCCAGCGTATGCCCGTCCAACCGGAGGTTGAAAGCGCTCAGTTTTACCCCCAACTCACAGCGGCCTTTGGTGCTGACCTCCAACGGCGCCGCCCCCTCCTCCGATGCCCGGATGGCGTCGTGGAGGCTTGCGACAGACTTCTGCTTCTGGGATACCGCAAAGCCGGGGAACCACTGGAAGCTGTAGGTTCTGCTGACAATTTTTCCCTGCTGAACCAAAAACGCCGGCCGCTCCGCCATGGCTGTTCCTCCTGTCAAAAATCAGTCCTCCGCCGGGAAACGCTCGATGACCTCAATCCTCCCAATAATGTGCCGGTTGAACGCCGCCAGATCCTCCGTCGGCACCCACAGCTCCTGGTGATAGGACCGCCCTACGGTCTGCACCGGGTAGCGGGAGACGAAGGCGTCGTCCACCTCAAAGCGGGTGACGAACCCCACATAGCCGGAGTTCTCGTCCCGGGTGTTCCAGCGCCCGGCAATCTCCGCGGCATACTCCCGGTTCAGCACCGGGTAGAAGATGGGCTGCCCCGGCAGACGGGGCGGGAAGGCGGTGAAGCCGCTGTCCTCGATGAGCCGCAGCTCCTGTGCCCCTACGGGGCGGTAGAGTACCATAGAGCGGGGCCTCCTCTCCGCTAAAAAATGTCTATGTCAGCAGGGTAGACACTGTCGATACAGGTATAGTCCACGCCGTGCCGCCGGCACAGCGCCAGCGCCTCCGCGTTGTCCCGGATCAGGGACGCCACAGTGCAGTCCCCGTCGTCCTGTCGGCGCTCGATAATGCCGGCGTACCGCCGAATGTCCTGGAAGTGCTCCCGGATATATCTCTCACTCATGATTAGGCAGCGGTAGCGAATAAAGGGGAGGTAGTTCTCATCAAAGTCCTTTGCCCAGTCAAAGGGGATGTAGCAGCCCTCCACGGTGAGGTTCTGTTGGTTCTCGACCGCCGTTTTGACGATCTCCCGGACGATGGGCCACAGGTAGTCCGTCAGCGCCCTGTCGCTGCTCAGCGGCGTCAGCGCTGTGTTTCCACTGCGGATCAGCCCCATCTTCAGGTGGTCGATGGAGAGATAGGGGCAGCCGTACCTCTCCAGGATCCGCTGGGCCAGAGCGGTCTTTCCCGTGTGGGAGGGCCCCGCGATCAAATAGATCATATCACTCCCGCAGCGCCGCGGCGTACAGCTCGTTCCGGTTCAGCCCGGTGTCAGCGGCCACGGCCTTAACGGCCTCCTTCATGCCCATACCCGCCTCCCGGCGGCGGCGGACCAGCGCCACGCCCTCGGCCAGCGTAACGGCGGCCTCCTCCACCGGCTGCGCTCCGGAGAGAACCAGCACGAACTCCCCCCGGGGGGGCGTCCCGGTGTACCGCTCCACGGCGGCGGAGAGGGTGGTGCGGATGGTCTCCTCGTGGAGCTTGGTCAGCTCCCGGCAGAGGGCCAGGGGCCGGTCGCCGAAGACCTCCAGCATGTCCTGGAGGGTGGTCAGCAGCTTGTGGGGGGCCTCGTAGAAGATCATGGTCCGCTGCTCGCTCACCAGGGATTGCAGATGCTCCCGCCGGTTCTTCTTGTTGGTGGTGAGAAACCCCTCGAAGGTGAACCGCCCCGTGGGCAGGCCCGAGGCCGCCAGGGCGCAGACCAGGGCGCAGCAGCCGGGGATGGGGATCACCTCCACGCCGCTCTCCGCGCAGGCGCGGACCAGGTCCTCCCCCGGGTCGCTGACGGCGGGCATCCCCGCGTCGGTGACCAGGGCGCAGTTCTCCCCGGCCAGCAGCCGCCGGAGCACCGTCTCCCCGGCGGTGACGTGGTTGTGCTGGTGGTAGCTCACCAGGGGCTTTTTGATGCCGAAGTGGCTCAGCAGCTTCAGGGAGACCCGGGTGTCCTCGGCGGCGATGAAATCCACCGCCTCCAGTGTGGCCAGAGCCCGGGGGCTCAGATCGCTGAGGTTTCCAATAGGTGTGGCCACCAGGTAGAGTATTCCGGACATAGACGCCTCCTGTCAGGTAATCAGCCCCCGCTCCGGGACCGGAAATAGATGGTCTTTAGCTCCTCGCTGTCCTCTCCGCCGGCATCTTTCAGCAGCAGGGGCGGCTCGATCCGCATCCCCGGCTTCCCGCCCCGGCGTCCCTCGCACAGCAGCAGGGAGGGGGCGGCCTGGGGGGTGTTCTGGACCAGGCGCAGCCGCTTGGGCTCGATCTCCGCCTGACGCATGGCGCAGAGGAGGTCGCACAGCCGCTCCGGGCGGTAGACCAGGGACAGCCGTCCGCCCCACCGCAGCAGCCGCTTTGCGGCGGCGCAGAGCTCGGCGATGGTGCAGCCGGCCTCCCCCCGGGCCAGACGGAGGGCGTCGGAGCGGGGAACAGGTCCGCTGTCCTGGGGGAAGTAGGGGGGATTGGAGACCACCAGATCGAAGGAGCCGGCGGGCATTGCCTCTCCCAGGGCGCGGAGGTCGGCGCAGTGGTGGACGGCGGCGAGCCCGTTTGCCGCCATGGTTTTTTCCGACAGCGCCAGCGCCTCCGGCTGGATCTCCACATTGTGGAGGGTCAGGTCCTTCTGCCGGACCGTCAGCAGCAGGCCCAGCAGACCGACGCCGGCGCCCAGGTCGCAGACCTTCTCACCGGACCTGACGCGGGTGAAGGCGGCCAGGAGAAAGGTGTCCGTCATGGGGGGAAAGAGGGTGTCGTCGTAAAAAAAGGCCGGCCCTCCCGGCCATAAGCGGTCCATGCGCTGCAAGACGGCATCATCTCCCCCCGGCGTGATGCGTCTATTTTACTTGAAAAACGTGGATGGCGCAATCATTTTTTTGTCTGGCGGCGCATACCGCTGTCCGCGGCGGGTGTAATGTACCTGCGGCTGTCCGACAGCGGTCGGATCAGCCGGGCTCGCAGGGCCGGCATTCTCTCTACAGAAGAAAGAAAAATGACAGAAGCACGGAATCAACCCGCATACGCGGATTGATTCCGTGCCTCCTCAAAATGGACGCAAGGTGTCCCGCCTGATCCGATAGCAGCCGTCGCACAGGCGGCCCCGGTGGTGCAGGGGGAGGGATTTGCCGCAGCGGGCGCAGAAGCGGATGTTGCTGCGCAGGCGGTGGAGGAGGATCTCGTTGATCTCCTCGGCCACCTCCTCCCTGGTATCATAGAGCCTGTCCTCGTCCACAGGGCAGTTAAAGGCCCTGGCAAAGGAGAAGTACAGATCCAGCTTCCGGTAGTAGAGCTCCAGCTCCGGCAGGGTGGGAACGCCCTCCCCCAGACCCGGCTGGTCCAGCGGTTCCCCCTGCTGCCAGTGGCGGAGCAGCTGAAAGAACAGGTCCCGGAGGGCGTCCTCCGTCTCGTCGAAGGGGATGTTGGCGGCTCGGAGCTCCTGCTCCCTGGTGAGGAGGAAGCCCATCTCCCGCAGCTTGGAGATGATGGCGATATACCGGGAGATGTCCAGCTTCTCATAGGGCTCCACCGTGGGCATCCGGTTCCACTCCGTCAGCACCTCCAGCAGGTCGAAGTCCACCTGGAGCACCAGGTCGGAGAAGCCGGCCACCGCGGTCTTCAGGGGCGGCACCGCCGTCTCCAGACCCGCCCGGATCACCGCCAGATTCTGGGTGGCCCCCACGTAGCCCCTGTTGTACATCCCGAAGCGGCCCGCCCGCCCGGCGATCTGCTTGATCTCCTCGGGCCGCAGCTGGCGGCGCTCCACGCCGTCGAACTTCTCCGTTTCCATGAAGATGATCCGCCGGATGGGCAGGTTCAACCCCATGCCGATGGCGTCGGTGGAGACGATATACTCCATCTCACCGGCCAGGAAGCCGTCCATCTGCCTGCGGCGGGTGGCGTAGGGCAGGGCCCCGTAGATGATGGCCGGCTCCTTCCCGTTCTGCCTGAGGTCCTCCGCCACGCTGAGCACGCCCACCTTGGAGAAGGTGATGAGGGCGTCCCCAGGCTGGATGCGCTGGTAGTCCACGGTGCGGGACATACAGATGAGGGGGGTGGTCCGCTGGTGGCGCTCCACCTCCGCGGCGTCGCCGCAGCTGTCGATGAGGCGCAGGAGCAGCTCCTCCGCCTCCGGGGCGGCGCAGAGGTGGACCTCCGGGGCCAGAACGCCCAGGATCGCCCGGGTCCAGGCGTAGCCCCGCTGAGGGTCGGCGATCATCTGGCACTCGTCGATCACCGCCACGTCGTAGAACTGCCGGAGGTCCAGCTTCTCCGCGGTGGCGGCCACGTGGGTGTCCCCCTCCCGCAGGTCCTCCTCCTCCCCGGTGGTGAGGCTGCACGCCACGCCGGCCTTGACAAGGGTCTCCTGGGCCTCCAGGGCCAGCAGGCGCAGGGGGGCCAGGTAGACGCCCGTGGGGGCGTGCATGAGCCGCTGGAAGCCGGCGTAGGTCTTGCCGGTGTTGGTGCCGCCCAGGTGGAGGATGAAGCGGCGGTGCATGGCGCGGGCCTCCGGATACTCGTCCTTGGGGTTCAAAGCGATCAGTAGGGACAGGTTGGTGCGGATGGCCTGGGGCACGTACCACACCGACCAGACGGCGGAGAGCCCCTCGGTGAGGAGCTGGGAGAAGGGGAAGTTCTCCGCGCGGAGCATGGCCTCCGCGTCCGCCTCCGGCTGGGCGGCGGAGAAGGCCGCAAGGACCTGCCCGGCCGCGGCGCGGAGCACGCGGGGATAGCGGTCCAGGACCTCCCGGGCCAGGGGATGGTCGGCGGCGGCGGTGAGCCAGCTCACCGAGCGGAGGAAGTTCTTCAGGATCGCCGTCAGATGACGGACGCCGGCCCCCTGCTCCAGGGACAGAAATTCCCGCATCTGGCCCATGGCCCCGCCGGGGCGCAGCTCCTGGCTGCGGGGGATGGTGGGGATTCGATCCAGAATGGCCCGGTGGTAGTATCCGGCCA
Source organism: uncultured Clostridia bacterium (assembly GCA_947383645.1). Taxonomy (GTDB): domain Bacteria; phylum Bacillota; class Clostridia; order Oscillospirales; family Oscillospiraceae; genus CAJFPI01. Next base: position 34,610 of record CANDEH010000010.1, read on the forward strand.
GGATCCAGGGGGCGGTGTCGGCGCGCTCCGCCGAGAGAAAGGACTGGTCCAGGGCGGCGGCGGCGCGCCGGCTCTGGGCGGAGGCGGTCCTGGCGTGTCCGCCCTTCAGCTGGCCCTCCAGAAAGCGGGGGTCCCGCTCCGCCCGCTGCACGTCCTCCCGGTCCCAGACGCGGGTCGGATGTGCGCCGGAGTGGAAGATGCGGGGCTTGGGGAGCAGCTCCTTGAGCAGCTCATTGGACCAGCCCCGCTGCCTGAGCATGGAGGCGGTCAGATATTTTCCGTTGCTGCGCCGGGCCACGGCACGCCCTCCTCCCTTGCCGGCGCGGCGCGGACAGCCGTTGAGCCGGGTGATTTTTATAGGTATAGTATGGCCCGGCGGAGGAAAAATTGCAGAGGGCTTTTCCGACGCGATACGGGCCGTTTTGACGCGGTTCGCTCCATTATAGCAGATTTTGCAGGCGGGATGCAACAGCAGAGCGAAAATAACTGCGGGAGAAGGGGAGGGAAGGGGAAGAAAAAAGAGAGAGCGGTCCGAAACAGGCCGTACAGGGGGGCCTGGGGCGAGGCGAGGGAAGGAAAACAGGAAAAACAAGTGACCGGATTGTGCCGTATGCGGCAGAATCCGGTCATTTTTCATCCCGTTTTCTGTTACAGGTTGTATACTTCCTGTAACAGGGAACCATGGGTTTGTTCAATAATAATATCGGCAAGGAAGTGGCAGAAATAAGGGGTTTTACAAAAAAATTTCAACCTCGACATTTTGTTACAGGAAGTATACAACCTGTAACAGAGATCGACGGCAGACGACAGAAAGGGGGAGGAGGAATGCTGGCGCTGACAGTGCGGGAGGGCGATTACGTGACCATAGGCGAGGACATCGTGGTGCAGGTGCTGAAGACCGGTGAGGTGTTCCGCATCGCCATCGAGGCTCCCAGAGAGCTGGATATCCGGCGCGCGAAGGTGCAGGAGGCCGTGGGGGATGTTCCGGCGTGCATCCGGGAGAAGCGGCGGCAGGAGGCGGCCAAGGGCCCCAACTACCGCCGGACGCGGGTGCTGCGATAGAGGTTTCACCCGGCCAGCGCAGGCCGGATGAGATAAGGAGGCAGTCGATAGGTTCGGACAGTCTGGCCAGATGGCCGGACCAATCGACGAATTTCGTGGGGCGGCCGCAAGGATAGCAGCCGCAAGATGATAAGGAGACAGACATGAGAATTTAGCATAATATTATGGCGATGAGCGCCTACCGCAACTACAACACCAACACCAGCGCCGTAGCGAAGAACCTGGAGAAGCTGTCTTCCGGCTACAAGATCAACCGCGCCGGTGACG
>CANDEH010000011.1 GCA_947383645.1 uncultured Clostridia bacterium
ATTACGAAAATGAAGGAGGAAATCGAGGAGCTTCACCTCGGCAGAGGAGGGAAAAGGAATGAGTAATAGTTCTCTGGTGAGCTACACCAAGATTTCTCCGAACAGGACAAGCCCGAGAAACCATGAGGTAGACAGAATCACTCCTCATTGTGTGGTGGGTCAGTGTTCGGTGGAGACTGTCGGGAACATCTTCGCTCCCACTTCGAGACAGGCCAGCTCGAACTACGGTATCGGCGCAGACGGTCGTATCGGTATGTACTGTGAGGAGAAAGACCGTAGTTGGTGTTCTTCCAGCGGTGCGAACGACCATCGGGCAATCACGATTGAGTGTGCGTCAGACACCACAGCTCCGTATGCGATGAACAGCAAGGTTTACAATGCTCTGATTGACCTCTGCGTGGACATCTGCAAACGGTACGACAAGACGAAACTTCTCTGGCTGGTAGACAAAGAGAAGACCCTCGCCTACAAGCCGCAGAAGGACGAAATGATTATCACCGTTCATCGCTGGTTTGCTAATAAGAGCTGTCCCGGGGACTGGCTCTTTAACAGGCTCGGAGAGCTGGCTACGGCGGTCACACAGCGGCTTGGAGGGGCTGGGGGTAGTAGTAATACCCCCTCGACCACAAAGCCCTCTACGGGGGCTGGAAACGCCCTGTACAGGGTGCGTAAATCGTGGTCTGATAACAAAAGCCAGAAGGGAGCATTTAAGTCTCTGGACAATGCGAAAGCCGCCGCTGACAACAACCCCGGGTACTCGGTGTTTGACAGCAACGGCAAAGTTGTGTACACCCCCGGCGGCACGACTACCAGCTTCAAGCCTTACATGGTGAGGGTGACAACTGGGGAGCTGAATATCCGCAAAGGAGCGGGTACGAACTATGCCATTACCGGGGCTATCCGGGACAGGGGCGTTTATACCATTGTCGAGGAAGCTCATGGCGAGGGTGCTACTCTGTGGGGCAAGCTGAAATCTGGTGCTGGGTGGATTTCGCTCGACTTCACGATGAAGCTCTAATGCCTTATCGGGGCAAAAGAAGTAAAAAGGCTCGCATGGAGTTCTCAAAAGTAATTCTGGTTGTTGCGGCTATCGTAAATCTGGCGGTGATTGTCTTCACCTTCGTTATGATATGGAGGACGAGTGACCTCTCGCCGCTCACATACCTTATCCCGGCAGTAGCCGCCGAGACCGCCACAGGCACAGGATTTTATTATTCCAAGGCCAAGGTGGAAAACAGAATAAAACTGATGAAGCACTACAAGGTCGAGCCTACGGAAAATTCGTTCAATGATGAAGGAGGAGCTTACAATGGTTGATTTGACACAGGTAATCGTAGCGTTTCTGACGCTGGTCTTCTCTCTGGTATCGGTGTACCTCATTCCGTTTCTGAAAACCAAAGTCAGCGGCGAACAGCTTGAAACCATCAAGTTTTGGGTGAATATCGCTGTCGAAGCCGCCGAAATGATTTATGTCGGCAAGGGCAAGGGAGCGGAGAAGAAAGCCTATGTGGAGAAATATTTGAGCGAAAAGGGCTTTCACCTCGACACCCGGGAGATTGACAGTCTTATCGAAGCGGCTGTGCTTGAGCTGAAAATCGCTACCAAAAAGAAAGAGGAAGCCTAACCGAAGTCAGACTTCCTCAATCGTCAGAACAAACCCGAAACAGTGCTTCACGAAAAACATAGGGTTCGGATTTGCACATTCTGGTGGACCTGAAGGGGATCGAACCCTCGAACCTCACGGATGCGAACCGTGCGCTCTCCCAGCTGAGCTACAGGCCCATAAATGATGTATCGAACAGGTGATATAATAAACCATTTCTTTTCATCTGTCAATACTCTTGACGGATTTATTCTCAAGATATATACTATGCTGTAGTAATCTGGAGGGGGTACGGCCTATGTCACCGGCTTCTCGGCTGGAGCTGTCGCCCCGGCTGCGTATGATAGCGGATCAGGTGCCCCCGGGCTTCCGTTTGGCGGATGTTGGATCGGACCACGGCCTCCTGCCGCTGTACCTGCTGTCCCAGGGCCGGATTCCCTCCGCCATCGCCACCGATCTCCACGCCGCCCCCCTGGAGCGGGGCCGTCAGGCCGCCCGGGAGCAGGGGAGGGAGGCCCAGATCTCCTTCCGCCTGTGCGACGGCCTGGCAGCTGTGTCGCCGGAGGAGGTGGACGCCGTCGCTATCGCCGGTATGGGGGGCGAGACCATCGCCGGCATTCTGGAGGCCGCCCCCTGGAGCCGGGGGAAGCTGCTGCTGCTCCAGCCCATGTCCCGCGCCGAGGTGCTGCGCCCCTGGCTCTCAGTCCACGGCTGCGCCATCCGCCGGGAGGAGCTGGTGCTGGACCGGGGGCACGTCTACCCGGTACTTACCGTGGAGGGCGGGACCATGCCGCCGCTGACAGCGGTGCAGCGGTACTGCGGGCTGTCTCCCCGGGATGGGCCCCTGTTTCCCGTATACCTCCGCCGCTGGATAGAGCGCCTGGAGCGCACCTGCGCGGGCCTGGAGCAGGGGGGACGGAGCGCGGAGGCTGTGGCGCTGCGCCAGGAGCTGATGGAACTGCGGGAGGAGGAGAGAGCATGTCCGCCGTAGGCGAGATTGAACAATTCCTGTACGCCCTGGCCCCCAAGCCCCTGGCCCAGAGCTGGGACAACGTGGGCCTCCTGGTGGGGAGGCCGGACCGGGAGGTCAAAAAGGTCCTGGTGTCCCTGGACATCACGGAGGTGGTGGCCGAGGAGGCCAGCCGCTGGGGGGCGGAGCTGATTGTGGCCCACCACCCGGTGATCTTCGGCGGCGTGAAGAGCGTCACCGACCGGGACCCCACCGGCCGGACGCTGCTGTACCTGGTGGAGCACAGTCTTGCCGCCATCTGTATGCACACCAACCTGGACGCGGCGGCGGGGGGCGTCAACGACCTTCTGGCCGATACCTTAGGTCTTACGGACGCCTCTCCCGTAGAGGAGCACGGCATCGAGCGCACAGGCGTCCTGCCGGATCCTTTGCCTCTGCCGGACTTCCTGGCCCGCATCAAGAGTGCCCTGGCCCCCAACGGCATTCGCTACGTGGATGGCGGCAGACCAGTCCACTGCGTGGCGGTGGGCGGCGGGGCCTGCGGGGACTTCTTCCCCCGGGCGGCGGCCCTGGGCTGCGACACCTTCGTCACCGCCGACGTGAAGTACCACCAGTTCCTGGACGCCAAGGCCATGGGCCTGAGCCTCATCGACGCGGGGCACTTCCCCACGGAGAACCTGGTCTGCCCGCGGCTGTGCGCGGCGCTGTCGGAGCGCTTCCCGGCGCTGGAGGTGCGCCAGTCCGCCTGCCACGGCGAGGTGATCCAGTACTGCCCGCTGTGATTCTATGGAAGAACTATACCAAAAAGGGATGGAACTGTGGGAAGCCGCAGAACAACTGAGCAGACAACACAAAATCGCTTCTTCAGAGGGACGCAGCGAAATGGTATCCTACCAAAAGCAAGCGGTTGCGTGTTGGCAGTCCGCCGCTGAGCAGGGATCCGCAAAGGCACAGCACCAACTGGGCTATTACTATTACAACTACGGCAGAAATGGCAACAAAAACAAAAAGGCGTTCGAGTGGTACAGCAAGGCTGCCGAACAGGGATACGCCCCGGCGCAATACGAGCTCGGTTTTCTGTACGGCAGCGGATTAGGCGTAGCGCAAAACTACAAAATGAGCTGCTGCTGGTACGAAAAAGCGGCGGAGGGAGGCCTGGCGGCCGCCGCAAGCATCCTTGGCGACCGGTACTGCGAAGGAAAATCCAGGAATTACAAAAAGGCAATCTACTGGTACACCCGCGCGTTAGAGCTTGGAATGCAGGGGTCAGTGGAGCGTCAAATTGGATGGTGTTACGAAAAGCTGGGAGATTTTACCCATGCGGCAGAGTGGTACGGCAGGGGAGCGGAAAAAGGGATTGGCGATACCGCCTATCGCCTGGCCCAGCTGTACGAAACCGGCACAGGCGTACCCCAGGACCTCCAAAAAGCGGCAGAGTGGTACCGGCTGTCCGCAAAGTTAGGGTTTCCCGATGCGGATTTATGGCTGAAAGAAAGGGGATTCTGACTGTGAAATAAAGAATCCTGCTCTTTACTTCCAATAAAAGTGAGACGAATTTCAAAGAAGAAAAAGGAGAAACTACCATGTCCGGACATTCCAAATGGCATAATATCCAAAAGACCAAGGGCGCGGCGGACGCCAAGCGCTCCCAGATCTTCACCAAGATCGCCCGGAAGATGATTGTGGCGGTGAAGGAGGGGGGCAGCGGCGACCCGGCCAACAACTCCCGCCTGGCCACTGTCATTGCCGAGGCCAAGGCCGCCAACATGCCCAACGACAACATCAAGCGCACCATCGACAAGGCCCTGGGCGCCGGCAGCGGCGACAGCTATGAGAACGTGGTCTACGAGGGGTACGGTCCCTGCGGTGTGGCGGTGATTGTGGAGGCCCTCACCGACAACCGCAACCGCACCGCACCGGAGGTTCGCCACCTCTTTGACAAGTACGGCGGGAACCTGGGGGCCACCGGCTGCGTCAGCTGGTCCTTCGACCGGAAGGGCGTCATCGTCATTGACAACGAGGAGGGCGATCTGGATGAGGAGACGGTGATGATGGACGCTCTGGACTGCGGCGCGGCGGACTTCGAGGCCGACGGCCCGGTGTTTGAGATCACCACGGAACCCGACGACTTCAACGCGGTGACTGCGGCCCTGGAGGAGAAGGGGTATGTGTTCGCCTCGGCCGCCATTGAAATGGTACCGCAGAACTACGTAAAACTCACCAGCGAAGAGGACATCAAAAACATGACCAAAATGATCGAACTGATGGAGGATAACGACGACATTCAGAACGTGTACCACAACTGGGATCAGGAGTGATGAAAGGGGGGACGTAAGTCCCCCTCAGTCTGTCGAAAAACCTGACGGTTTTTCGACAGACTGAGGCAAATTGCGGCCGATGGCCGCAATTTGTCGCCGGCGGGCGGGCGATTGCACGCGAAAGGAACCCCTCTTGGGTTCCTTTCACACTATCCTCCTTACCGCCATCCTGCTCTGCCGACTTTTTTGACAGTCTGGGGGGACGTAAGTCCCCCTTATTTCTTCTGCAATTTTACCGTGACCGGCAGGCAAGGACAAGCTGCGCCGCTTTCTGTTTGCGAAACCGGGGAAAATGTGCTATACTGTCCGTCAGCAACGCAATTTTGCGGAATGGGAGGAACCGCTATGCAGTCTTTTTACCAACACTTTGCCGGCAGTACTGCTGCTGCGCCGGTGATCTTCCTGGTGCTGTTCCTTGTGATTGTAGGGGGTGCGCTGTATTTGACGCCCCGTTTAGCCGCCTGGCTGGACAAGAAAGCGGACAAACACCCCGGCTACTTTGACGGGATGCTCACCAAAGACCCCAACGCCCCCGGAGAGGAGGACGACAAGCATGGCGCTGACTGACCTGCCCAATATCGGTCCGGTGCTGGCGGAGCGCCTGCGCGCCGCCGGTGTGGAGACACCGGAGCAGCTCCTCCAGATCGGGGCGGAGGAGGCCTTCCTCCGCATCCGAGCCGCCGCAGATCCCGCCATCTGCCTCCACGCGCTGGAGGCCCTGGCCGGGGCGGCGGAGGGCGTGCGCAAGTCCGCCCTGCCGCCTGCGCGGAAGGCGGAGCTGAAGCGGTGGTTCAACGACGTGACGAAGGGGAGGGGCGCTGATGTTTGAGGTGCTGAAAACCGAGGGCCTGGCCCGCCGGGGCCGCTTCTCCTGCGCCCACAGTGGGGAGGTACAGACCCCTGTCTTTATGAACGTGGGCACCCAGGGGGCCATCAAGGGCGGCCTCTCCGCCTTTGACCTGAAAAACATCGGGTGCCAGATCGAGCTGAGCAACACCTACCATCTGCATCTGCGTCCGGGAGACGACGTGGTGCGTCAGCTGGGGGGGCTCCACGCCATGATGCGCTGGGACGGACCCATTCTGACCGACTCCGGAGGGTTTCAAGTATTTTCCCTTGCCTCCCTCAGGAAAATCAAGGAGGAGGGAGTCACCTTCGCCTCCCATCTGGATGGACGGCGAATCTTCATGGGCCCGGAGGAGAGCATGCGCATCCAGGCCAACCTGGGCAGCGACATCGCCATGGCCTTCGACGAATGCGTGGAAAATCCGGCCCCCTACGAGTACGTGAAGCAGTCCTGTGAGCGCACCCTGCGCTGGCTCCTCCGCTGCAAGGCGGAGCACGACCGCCTCTGCGCCCGGCCAGACTGCCTCAACCCCGGCCAGCTGCTCTTCGGCATCAACCAGGGTGGTACCTACGACGACCTGCGGGTTTGGCATATGGAAGAGATTTCTAAAATCGACTGTGACGGCTTCGCCGTCGGCGGCCTGGCGGTGGGGGAGAGCACAGAGACCATGTACCACATCTTAGACGTGGTCCTGCCCCACGCCCCGGCGGACAAGCCCCGGTATCTCATGGGCGTGGGCACCCCCGGCAACATCATTGAGGGGGTGGCCCGGGGCATCGACTTCTTCGACTGTGTGATGCCCGCCCGAAACGCCCGCCACGGACGGCTCTTCACCTGGCAGGGGGCCATCAATATCAAAAATGAGAAGTACAAGCTGGACACCGGCCCCATCGACCGGGAGTGCGACTGCCCGGTGTGCCGCACCTACAGCCGGGCCTACCTCCGCCACCTGTTCAAGGCGGAGGAGATGCTGGCCATGCGCCTGGCGGTGATGCACAACCTGTACTTCTATAACCGTCTGATGGAGCGCATCCGGGAGTCCATCGATGCCGGGGATTTCGCCGCTTTCCGGAAGGCGTACAGCCGCCGCCTGGACGAGAAAATCTGAGAATTTCCCGGGAAATTTTGTGAGGGGGAGCACGGTTTATGAAAAAGCAGGAACTGCCCCGCGAGCTGGAGGAGGCCCTGCACGCCGGGGACATTGCGGAGGCCAAGCGGCTCTTCTCCCAGTGCGAGCCCAACGCCATCCGGATCAGCTCCAACGTCTTTTCCCTGTTGCCCATGCCCAGGGAGTTCGCGTTTTGGGCCAGGGAGCAGGGGGCTGACGTGAATTTTCGGAACTATTACGGCCAGACGCCCATCTTCTCCATCGTCCGCATGGACGGCGACGTGGGGCTCCTGATCGAGCTGGGCGCGGACCCCAACGCCCGCCGGGACGACGGTTGGACGCCCCTCCACGCCGCGGTGAGCCGGGGGCGGAAGAAGGCGGCCCAGACGCTGCTGAGGGCCGGGGCGGACATGGAGGCGCGGACCAAGGGCTCTGACAGCCTTAGCGCCTTTACACCCCTGGAGTTGACGCTGATTGAGGCGGATTTGAGCAGTATACGGAAGCTGGACATCTGCAAATTTCTGCTGGACAAAGGCGCTGTGATGACAGACCGCAGCCGCCGCTTTGCCTCCGCCTTTTCCGCCGCCTTCTACCGGCACACGAAAAAGAAGAAGCCCTCGCCCTCCCTGGAAAAGCAGGAGGCGGCCCTGCGGGACCTCTGCGCGCTGTTTGACGCCCCGGTGGTACGGGAGACCGGCTTCCACGACGGAGTATCCCCCATTCTGGTGACCAACGTGCCGGGGAGCAAGGGCAACTTCCGGGAGCTCTGGAATTTCCTGGTTCCGCCCCGGGGCCGGGCCCGGACGGCCCAGGGGGAGGTCGTCCGCATCGCCGGCCGGATCGAGGACGAGCTGCTGCGCAACGGCGGGATGAACTGGGACAGGGACTACCAGGAGATGCTGTACACCTTCCGCCGGTATCTGTATCTGGACGACCCCGACGGCGGACAGCCCGACAGCCGCATTGAGGAGATCGTGGAGGGCCTGAAGGACGGGGACGTCCGGGACGGCCTGATCTGGTGGCTCTGTAACTACTGCGCAGTGCACTGGGTGAGGGACCACCCGGAGGTTATACCGCCGCTGGAGGCTGATTATACGCGATAATCAAATGCGGAATACGGCAAAGAGCTGTTTTGTACGACGCGTGGAGCGACTGCGGGCGATTGCTGTGAGCTGCTGCGGTACTTGGCCTGCAATCAGAGGAGAGATCGTCACCGGTCAGGTGGCGGTTTCTGCGTTTTATGGGAGTCATGCGCAATCTTAAGAAAATCGTAAGCATTAGGCGGTTTTCTTTGTAAGAAATTCCTGCTATGATACACCCACGGCAACGAAGGAAGGAGAGCGAACATGGGCGAGACCATTTTAGTGGTGGACGACGACAGGGAGATCACCGGCGCCATCGCCGCGGCCCTGGAGCGGGAGGGGTACCAGGTTCTCCGGGCCTACAACGGCATGGAGGCCCTGGATCTGGCCCTCTCGCCGGAGCTGCGCCTCATCATCATGGACGTGATGATGCCCCGGCTGGACGGCCTCTCCGCCCTGATGCGCATCCGGGAGCGGAGGAATCTGCCGGTGATCGTGCTGTCGGCCAAGAGCGAGGAGTCGGACAAGGTCTTAGGGCTCAGCATGGGGGCTGACGACTACGTCACCAAGCCCTTCAGCCCGCCCGAGCTCATCGCCCGGGTCCGCAGCCAGCTCCGGCGGTATACCAGCCTGGGGGATGTGAACGCCTCCTCGGGGACGGTGATTGTCAACGGCCGCCTGCGCTACGACAGCGCGGAGCGGACCCTCACCGCCGACGGGGAGCCGGTACACCTCACCGCCACGGAGATGGGGATTGTGGACCTGCTCATGCGGAACCTGGGCCGGGTGTTCCCGGCGGAGGAGATCTACCGCCGGGTCTGGGGCGAGGAGGCCTTCGCCTCGGAGAAGACGGTGATGGTCCACATCCGCCGGATCCGGGAGAAGATCGAGCTCAATCCCAAGGAGCCAGACTATTTGAAGGTGGTGTGGGGCATTGGCTATAAAATGGATAAACACAGGTAGGTGGAGGCGGGAGAAGGCGCCCAGGGAGCCCAAAGTTCCCAGGGAGCGGGGTTGGCTCTCCGCCGCCGCGGGACTGCTGGCCTTCGTTCTGGGTCTCAGCATGGTGCTGGACGGGTGCATCTTCTTCGCCGGGGTCGCCGGCAACCGGAACCGGTGGCTCTCGGACTGCTTTGAGAGCGACTACCAGAACACCAGCCAGTTTCGAAGCTTCATCTCCGACCGGCTGGAGAGCATGATCGTCATGGCCCTGGGCGGGCCCGCCGACCACTGGTACGGCGACTACTACAGCGAGCTCGACACCTACGTCCTGCAGGACGCCTGGGACGGCGTCTACGACGTCGGCGTCACCTCCATCCCCGGCTACGACGAAGACGGTCAGCGGAGCAAAACAAGCGCCTCCAAGCCCACGCCGGGGACCGCCTCTGTCTATGGGGACAATCTCCACGAGCAGTGGCGCGCGGACAAGAACCTCCTCTACCGGGTGGAGTACGACGGGAAGGTGCTCTACACCAACACAGAGGAGGACATCACCAAGCTGCCCTTTGGCTACAACTTCTACCTCCACTTCAATGGGGAGAAGGTGCGCATCACCAAAGATGGGGACCCGGTTTTCATCTACGGCGGCGGGTACTACACCGAGGACAGCGACTGGTACGTCCCCGGCTACCAGAACTTCACCCTGGGGGAGGACTGCAAAAAGATCGCCATCACCATGGCGGTGATCTCTCAGCCCCAGGTGTTCATCACCGGGGAGGGGAACAACGGCTACTACCGCTGGACCAACCAGCTCTACTGGCTCTGTCAGGGGATGGAGGACACCCAGGGCACCCTCCGCCTCTGCGCCGTGGAGCTGAGCGTGGGACTGCTGTTGCTGTTCTGCTACTTCCTTCTCCGGCGGGACAAGGTGCGGGCGGACCGGGCCGCGGCCCGATTCACCGGGAAAATCTGGTGGGAAATAAAGATCCTGCTGCTGATCGCGCTGTTCTTCGCTCTCTTCCACGACAACTACTTCGACGAGGTGTTCACCGAGGCGGTCACCGCCGTCACCGAGGGCGGGATGCCCTTCGCTTGGGCTCTCCGGGAGTACGGGTGGAGCTTCGGGGAGTTCTGCGCCTACCTCTTTGACAGCGGCGGGCGGTTCCTCATCCTGTTCTGGGGAGTGTACTTCCTGCTCTTCAACGACTGGCGCTATAACAAGAAACCCTGGCGGCACGGCCTTGCCGCCATGCTCACCGCCCGCAGTCTCAAGTACCCCCTGCAAAAGCGGATCAGCCGCCTGACCGGCGGAGTGGTTCTGCTGGTGGCGCTGCTGCTTCTTGTCATCTCCTTCGCGGCAGCCCAAGGCAGCGGCTATTTGGGCTGGTTTGGCTGGGTCATCGGCTTGCCGGTGCTGCTCCTCCTCTGCTACCTCGCCCGGTTCAGCCATCGGGTGCGGGGCATCTGGACGGACATCGGCGCCCTCACCGACCAGATTGCCGCCGTCCGGGCCGGGGACCTGGAGCACCCGCTCCGTCTGGAGGAGGGCCACGACCTCTATCAGGCCGCCGACGACCTGAACCACATCCAGCAGGGCCTCCAGAGCGCCCTGGAGGAGCAGACCCGCAGCGAGCGGATGAAGGTAGAGCTGGTGACCAACGTCTCCCACGACCTGAAGACCCCTCTGACCTCCATCATCAGCTACGCCGACCTGCTGGCCGGGGAGGCGCTGCCGCCCCCCGCCGGGGAGTACGTGGCCATCCTCCAGCAGAAGGCTCAGCGCCTCAGCGACATGGTCCAGGATGTGTTCGCCGTCAGCAAGGCGGCGGCGGGCCAGCTGCCCTTAAAGATCGAGACCCTGGACTACGGCAAGCTCCTGCGGCAGACGCTGGCCGACATGGCCCAGCCCATCGAGGACAGCGGCCTCATCCTGCGCACGGACCTCCCGGAGACCCCGGTGCCCATCCAGGCCGACGGAACCCGGCTCTACCGGGTGTTCCAGAACCTGATCGGCAACGCCTTGAAGTACTCCCTCCCCGGATCCCGGGTCTACCTGACCCTGCGCGCCGCTGGGGACCGGGCGGAGGCCATCCTCCGCAACACCTCCAAGAGCGAGCTCATCCAGGGCACCGACTACACCGCCCGCTTCGTCCGGGGGGACGAGAGCCGCACCGACGGCGGCAGCGGCCTGGGCCTCTCCATCGCCGCCTCCTTCACCGAGGCCTGCGGCGGGACGCTCACCGTGGAGACAGAGGCGGACCTGTTCACAGTAAAAGTAACTTTTTCCACGATAGATTAGTGAATCAAAATAAACTTGCACCCCACCCGTCAGAGAATACGGGTGGGGTGCAGCTATTTGGTATGACAGGAGCAGTTGGAGACTGTCAGATTCTTTTTCAGACGGTCAGATGTCCAAATCAAATGTCCTTCCGACTTTTTCTATTGGCGGGCTACTCAATCCCCAACTGGATCCACAAATCGCTGTACAGCGCCTGGGTCTCCGGCGGCAGGGCGTTGTAGGGCTCGCACCGCGCCAGCACGTCGGCGGGGGCGGCCATGGTCTCAAAGAGCATGGGGTCCAGGGGCTCGCCGTTCTGCTCCTCGTAGTAGGCGGGGTACTGCTCCAGGGCCTCGGCGTTGGGGGAGGCATACCATATGAAATCCATGTTGGCGAGGCACGACTCCGTCTTGCACAGGAAGTTGATCCAGGCCTCCGCCTCCTCCTTGTGCTCCGCGTCCTTCAGCACGCACATGGCGTCCACAAACCAGTTGCCGCCCTCCTTGGGCACCACGAAGCGGAGGTCGGAGTTGTTGGCGTACATGGACAGGAAGTCCCCGGCGTAGTAGGTGCAGATGGCGGTCTCGCCGCTCTCCATTTTGTCGTAGAGCTGGTCCATAAAGAAGCCCTGGTAGGCCCCCTTGCTCTTGGCATTGCTGAGGAGCTGATAGGCCTCCTGGATCTCCGCCTCGTCGGTGGTGTTCACCGAGTAGCCCAGGTACAGCAGCGCCGCGCCGATGGCGTCCCGGGGATTGCCGATCATGCCGATGCTGCCGGCGTACTTGCCGCTGCCGTTGAAGAGGACGCCCCAGCTGTCGATCTCCTCCTCCACGATGGCGGAGTTGTAGATGATGCCCAGGGTACCCCAGGTGTAGGGCACGCTGTACTTGTTCTCCGGATCGTAGGGGAGATTTTTGTACTGACTGCCGATCAGAGAGAAATTGGGGATATTCCCGAAGTTCAGCTCGGCCAGCATATCCTCGGCGATCATCTGGGCGATCATGTAGTCCGAGGGGACGATCACATCGTAGTCCGCGCCGCCCTGCTTGATGAGGGCGTACATGGTCTCATTGCTCTCGGCGGTGACATAGTTGACGGTGATGCCGGTCTCCTTTTCAAAGGCGGTGAGCAGGTCCGGGTCAATATTTTCACCCCAGCCGCAGACATTGACCACCCGCCCGCTCTTGTTGGAGCACCCGGTGAGGCCAAGCGCCAGCACCATGGACAGGGCCAGCAGGAAAGTAAGCGTCTTTTTCAATGAAGGGTTCCTCCCATATTTTGTAGTATAATTGAATAGTTTGATTTACCGGTGCTCCGCCGCAGCTATGCCCGGCGGGCTTTCAGCAGCTTTTCCTGGTGGGCCTCCCGAATGTTTACGATCACCAGCAGGATCAGCACTGTGATAAAGAGCAGCGTGGAGATGGCGTTGATCTTGGGACTCAATCGCTTTTTGGACATGCCGTAGACCACCACCGCCAGGGTGGAGGCGGAGGAGCCGGCGGTGAAGTAGGAGATGACGAAGTCGTCCACGCTCATGGTGAAGGCGATGAGCATCCCGGAGACCACGCCGGGCTTGATCTCCGGCAGCACCACCTTCCAAAAGGCCTGCATCCACGTACAGCCCAGATCCTGGGCCGCGTCCACCAGATTCTTATCCATCTGCCGGAGCTTTGGCATGATGGAGAGAATCACGTAGGGGATATCAAAGGTAATATGGGCAATCAGCAGCGTGCCAAAGCTCATGCGGAGCTTTACTGGCAGGGTAATGAATCCCTGCGCACCGTTCAGCCAGGCGGCCGCCCGGGGCCAGACGCCGAAGAAAGCCACAAACAGCAGACACAGCGACACGCCGGTGACGATGTCCGCGTTGGTCATAGGGATGCTGTTGATGGTCATCAGCGGTGTGCGCCAGCGTTTACGCATGTTGTAGAAGCCGACGGCGGCAAAGAGGCCCACCACGGTGGCGGCCAGAGTGGCTAAAACAGATACCAGCAGCGTGGTGCTGAGGGCGCTCATGATGACCCGGTCCTGAAACAGCTCCGCATACCAGCGGAAGGTGAACCCCTGCCACACGGTGCGGCTTTTGGAGTCGTTGAAGGAGAAGACGATCAGCACAAAGATCGGCGCATAAAGGAAGAGGAACACCAGTCCCATAAAGAGACGGGAGAGGAGGGAGGTTTTCGTCTTCACAGCATCACCGCCTGTTCCTCGCCCTCGCCAAAGCGGTTCATCACCGCCATGCAGACGATTACCACCACCATCATCACCAGCGCGATAGCGCTGCCCAAATGGGGGTTATACGCCGTACCGGTAAACTGCATCTCAATAAGATCGCCTAACAGCAGTTCATTCTTGCCCCCCAGGAGCTGGGAGATGGCAAAGGTGGACACCGAGGGGACAAAGACCATCGTAATGCCGGAGAGAACGCCGGACAGGCTCAGGGGAAAGACCACCTTGCGAAAGACACGGAAGGTGTTTGCGCCCAGGTCTCTGGCGGCCTCCAGCAGGCTGTTGTCCAGTTTCACAATCACCGAGTAGATGGGCAGTACCATAAAGGGCAGGTAGTTGTACACCATTCCCAGCACCACCGCGCCCGGGGTGTTAATCATGTGGAAAAAGGTCATCTCCGTACTCCGGGAGACGTTCAAGGCCCACTCCGTGTTCAAAGCCCCGTTCAGCGCGGCCAGCAGCCCGCCGTTGAGGGAGGCGCACAGACTGTTCAGCCCGCTGTTGACCGCGTTTCCCAGGTCGATCAGTCCCAGGGCGGCAAAGAGCCGGTTTAAAAGCCCCTTGTCCTCCAAGATGGACATCCAGGAATAGGTCCGCAGCAGAAAGTTCATCCACATGGGCAGCATAATCAGCATCATGGCCACCCGCTGCACCCCGGCAGTCTCCCGTGCCAGAATATAGGCAAGGGGATAGCCGATCAGCAGACACAGCAGCGTGGCGATAATCGCCAGCTGGAAGGAACGGGAGAACACCACCGCGTAGTCCCCCATATGGGAGAAGTTTTGCAGCGTAAAACCGCCGTCGGCAGAGGTGAAGGCGTAGACCACCACCAGGATAATGGGGGCTACGACAAAGAGGGCCATCCAGATCTCATAGGGGACGGCAAGAAGGCTCCGCCTATTCCGCATGGCCCGCCTCCTCTCCATCCCCCTCATCCAGAAGGGTGACGTCGCCGATCTCGTCGTACTCCTCGGAGTAGGACGAGTAGTCGCCGAACATGCCGGAGTAGGCGCTCTTGTGCATGATATGGATGTCGTCGGGGTTCAGCACGATGCCGATGGTCTCCCCCACGTCGTGAAAGTCCGTGGTCTGGATCAGCCACTTGTAGCCCTTGAAGTCCACGATGGTGTCGTAGTGGACGCCCTTGAAGGTAACGGCGGTGACGGTGCCTTTCAGCTGTCCCTTGTCCACCGGGACAATGTCCACATCCTCGGGCCGGATGACCACGTCCACCGGCTCCATGGGGGCAAAGCCCTTGTCCAGACACTTGAACTTCCGGTTGAAGAACTCCACCACGTAGTCCTCGTGCATCACGCCGTCCAGGATGTTGCTCTCCCCGATGAAGTCCGCCACAAAGGCGTTTTTCGGCTCGTTGTAGATGTCCTCCGGCCGGCCGATCTGCTGGATCTTCCCCTGGTCCATCACCACGATGGTGTCGGACATGGCCAGGGCCTCCTCCTGGTCGTGGGTGACGTAGATAAAGGTAATCCCCATCTGCTGCTGAATCCGTTTCAGCTCGCTCTGCATGTCCTTGCGGAGCCGCAGATCGAGGGCGCCCAGGGGCTCGTCCAGCAGCAGCACCTTGGGCCGGTTCACCAGGGCCCTGGCGATGGCCACCCGCTGCTGCTGTCCGCCGGAGAGCTCGGTAATCCGGCGGTTCTCAAAGCCCTTGAGGCTCACCACCGAGAGCATCTCCAGCACCCGCTCCCAGATCTCGCTCTCCGGGAGCTTCACCTTCCGCTTCACGGTTTTACCCGCGGCGTCGGTCTCCTCGCTGACCTTGGGAATACGCAGGCCGAAGGCCACGTTTTCAAAGACATTGAGGTGGGGGAACAGGGCGTAGCGCTGAAAAACGGTATTCACCTGCCGCAAATGAGGGGGAATATCATTCATCCTCACCCCGTCGAACAGCACTTCTCCCGCCGTAGGCGTGGTGAAGCCGCCAATGATGCGCAAGGTGGTGGTCTTGCCGCAGCCACTGGGTCCAAGCAGTGTGAGGAACTCACTATTATTGATATACAGGTTGATGTTATCGAGAACAAGCTCGTCGTCAAACGCCATGGAGCATCCCACCAGGCGAATCAACTCTTTGGACATTATCCTCCCCCGTTCTGTTGAGTATTTTTTTGTTTATAAACATAGAAAATCGCCTGTTTTTCCTGAGTACTTTTCCCCGGGAAAAACAGGCAAGGTAAATATATCGGAAATATGGGGGATTGTCAAGAGGCTGGGGGGATTTTTTCAATTAGGAATGAGAAATTAGAAATGAATGTGTCCAGCTTGCGCTGGACGATTTGAAATCATCCCGCCGCAGGCGGGATACCACAATTCCTAACTCCTAATTCCTAATTCCTAATTTGCGGCGAAGTACTTCGCCGCAAACGGTACTTCCTCCACCTGAAACTCCCGGCCCCTGAGGTACTCCAGAGCCCCGGCGCCGGTGGGGAAGTCGAAGCGGAGGTAGTAGCTGTAGAGGGCCTGGCGGGTCTCGTTGTAGCGGCGGTTGATGTCGCCGCGGCCGTACTTGCCGTCGCCTAAGAGGGGACAGCCGATGTGGGCGAAGCTGGCCCGGATCTGGTGGGTGCGCCCGGTGAGAAGCTCCGCCTCCACCAGGCTCAGCTCCCCGCGGGTCTCCAGGGTGCGGTAGAGGGTGGCGGCGGTTTTGCCGCCGGGGACGGGGCGGTCGTAGACCTTCACCTGGTTTTTCTCCTCATCCTTCAGGAGAAAGCACTCAATTTTTCCCTCCGCCGGACGGGGGCGGCCCAGAGTGATGCAGAGGTATTTTTTTGTGATCTCCCGGTCTCGGATCTTGTCGTTCATGATCCGCAGGGCCTCGGCGGTCTTGGCGGCGATGACGATGCCGCCGGTGTTCCGGTCGATCCGGTTGCACAGGGCCGGGGTGAAGGCGTTCTCCCACCGGGGGTTCCACGCCCGCTTCTGGTAGAGATAGGCCTGGACGTAGTTGATGAGGGTGTTGACCTTCTCCGTCTCGTCAGCGTGGACCACCACCCCGGGCCGCTTGTCCAGGAGCAGAATGTGCTCATCCTCGTACAGGATAGTGAGCTTGGGTTGAAAGAGGGTGAGAAACAGGTTATCCTCCCGGGGGGCGTCGAAGAACTCGTCGTTGACGTAGAGCTGGAGCACATCCCCGGCCCGGAGCCGCTGATCCCGCTGGCACCGGGCCCCGTTGCACTTGATCCGCTTGATACGGATGTACTTTTGCAGCAGGGCAGGGGGAAGCAGAGGCAGGGCCTTGGACACGAACCGGTCCAGACGCTGCCCCGCGTCGTTTTTTCCGACAATCAGCTCTCGCATAGCCGCTCCTGCCGCCGGGTGGAAATTTTGACCACTTTGGCCGTCCTGTCCGAGCGGTTCCAGATGGAGTGGGGAACCATGCCGTCCACGAACAGGGACTCATCCTGCTGGACGGTCACCTCCCGGTCGCCCAGAACCACCCGCACCTCCCCCTCCATTACCAGAAAGATGTGGTCATCCGGATGGGTGTGGCTGCCCTCCGGCCCGCCGCCGCCGGGCTGGATGTAGGCAACGGCGCCCACCTGGAGCGCCCCACCCCCCTCGAAGAGCTTTTTGGCGGAAAAATCCCGATGTCCCGGCGATGTCATAAACCCTGTCATGGCGAAGACCTCCTTTATGTTCTGTTCCGTATGGGCGGTACCGCCCGCCGCTCCATTGTAAGCGGAATTTGAAAATTTTGCAAGAAAAATCGGAAAAAGTATTTGACAACGGGGGAAACATCTACTATAATACTACTCGTGTCTTTATGAGGTGTACTATGCTTCTGAGTGTCAAAAAGATCATCAACGCCCCCGGAGAGGGACAGGATTTCCGCTTCGAGCTGGACCTGTCCGATGTGGAATTCGGCGGCTTGTATCCAATCGACCGTCCGGTGGTGGTAACCGGCGGCGTGCGGAACATTGCGGGGATGCTTCTCCTGCGCTTCGAGGCAAGTACGGTGCTGAGCCTGATCTGCGACCGCTGCATGAAGCCCTTCTCCCGGGAGAAAACCGTCCGGTGCGAGTATATGCTCTCTGAGGACGCTGAGGACCAGGAGAACGACGATATTGTCATCATAGAGAATGACGCAGTGGACGTGGGCGATCTGGCCAGGACCGCCTTTATACTGGGTATGGACACAAAGAACCTCTGCCGGGAGGATTGCAGGGGCCTGTGCCCCAGGTGCGGAGCCGATCTCAACCAAGGGAGCTGTGGCTGTCAGACGAGAGACGTGGACCCCCGATTGGCTGTGCTTGCAAAGCTGCTGGAAGAGGAATGACAGGAACAATAAAATTCATTGATATAGGAGGTGTCATACATGGCAGTCCCCAAGGGTAAAGTCTCCAAGGCGAGACGCGACAAGCGCCGCAGCTCCCACTGGAAGCTGGCGGTGCCCGGTCTGGTCAAGTGCCCCAAGTGCGGTGCTATGCGCCTGCCCCATAGAATGTGTCCCGAGTGCGGTACGTACAACGGCCGTCAGGTCAAGGTTGTTGATTCCGCCGACTGAAAAAGGTAACCGGTGAGAGGACTTTGCATAAAAGTCCTCTCATTCTTTCTGCCAAAAAGGAAGAGACCCCTCCTGCAAATGCCGGAGGGGTCTCTTCCTGTGAGTAAAACTGTAAGCCGGGTTCTGTATTAAACGGCCATCTATCTCGACCTGCCGTTGCCGGCAGGCTCAAGCCACCTCCCGAGGACGGCCGGGCCGGCCTCTTGTCCTCCCGCGGTGTTGCTCCGAATAGAGTTTACAGCATCGGTCAGTCTCCAGCCGATGGGTGAGCTCTTACCTCGCCTTTCCACCCTTACCCCACGGCCCGGTCCGCGTCACCGCCGACTCAATTGATGTCGCCGACTCGGCCTCCCGGCGCCTTCCTCATAGGACGGCGG
Source organism: uncultured Clostridia bacterium (assembly GCA_947383645.1). GTDB lineage: Bacteria > Bacillota > Clostridia > Oscillospirales > Oscillospiraceae > CAJFPI01. Next base: position 18,274 of record CANDEH010000011.1, read on the forward strand.
GGCGGTATATCTCTGTTGCACTTTTCCTGAAGTCGCCTTCGGCGGGCGTTACCCGTTATTCTTGCCCTGCGGAGCCCGGACTTTCCTCATGGCGGCGCTTTCGCCTCCGCCACGCGGCCGTCTGTTTTACTCACCCTGCTATTCTACAAAAGTTCCGCTCCGTTGTCAACAACCGTTGCTATTATTTCGATTTTCCGCTATAATACTATGTCAGGAATTCTATGATCCGGGGGAGAGAGCCGTATGGACCTTACAGCGTATCTAAACAGCATCCGCGGGAGATCCGTGGGAGTTATCGGCATCGGTATCAGCAACACCCCTCTGCTGTCGCTGCTGCTGCGGGCGGGGGCCGACGTCACCGCCTATGATCGGAAGGAGGAGAGCGCCTTCGACCGGGCGCTGCTCCGCTCGCTGCGGGAGCAGGGGTGCCGGTTTGTGTTCGGGGAGGACTACCTGAGCCGTCTGGACCGGGACCTCATCTTTCGCACGCCCGGCCTGCACCCCAGATTCCTGGAGGAGGCCCGACAGCGGGGGAGTGAGATCACCTCGGAGATGGAGGTCTTTTTTCAGGTCTGCCCCTGCACCACCGTCGCCGTCACCGGCAGCGACGGAAAGACCACCACCACCACCATCATCTCGAAGCTGCTGGAGGCGGCAGGGAAGACGGTGCACGTGGGGGGCAACATCGGCCGCCCGCTGCTCAGCGAGGCGGAGAATATGCGCCCGGAGGACTACGCGGTGCTGGAGCTCAGCTCCTTCCAGCTGATGACCATGGAAAAAAGCCCTCATATTGCGGTAACGACCAATCTGGCCCCCAACCACCTGGATATTCATAAGGATTTTGCGGAGTATATTACTGCAAAGGAAAATATCTTTACACATCAATCGGCGGAAGATATTGCGGTGTTTAATGGGGACAACGCTCTGACGCAGGCCGCCTCCAAACGGGCGCCGGGACAGGTGCGGCTGTTCAGCCGGCGGTCTCCGGTGGACCGTGGAGTCTACCTGGCCGGGGACGCCTCCGGGGCGCCGGCCATCTGGGTCTCCAACGACCGGGGCCGCCGGATGGTGCTGCTCCTGTCGGGGATCAAGCTCCCCGGCGTGCACAACGTGGAGAACTACATGGCGGCCATTGCCGCAGTGGACGGCCTGGTGGCCGATGAGACTGTACGCGCCTTCGCCCGGGAGTTCAGCGGCGTGGAGCACCGCATCGAGCTGGTTCGCACCCTCCGGGGGGTCCGCTGGTACAACGACGCCATCGCCAGCAGCCCCAGCCGCACCATCGCCTGCCTCAACGCCTTCTCCGAGAAGGTGATCCTCCTGGCGGGGGGGAAGGACAAGGGCATCTCCTACGATCCCCTGGGCCCGGTAATCAACGACCATGTGAAGTCCCTGATCCTCTGCGGGGCCACCGCCGGGGTGATCCGGGAGGCCGTGGAGCGCTCGGAGAACTACGCCGGCCTCCCCATTACGGAGGTCCCCGACTGGGAGACGGCTGTGCACACAGCGGCAGAGACGGCCAAAGCGGGGGATGTGGTGGTCATGTCCCCGGCCAGCACCTCCTTCGACATGTTTCCCAACTTCATGGAGAAGGGCCGGGTCTTCAAGGCCCTGGTGAACGCCTTGGGGAAGGATTGATTCAGTACTTCCCTCAGAATAGGGATAAGCCGTTTTCGCATACCTTTTCGCAGGAGAATTTTTGCGGAATGGGGGCGAAGCTATGCGCCGATACTACTCCCGCCGGCCGCCGCTGCGGCTCAGCCGGCGGCAGCGGTGGCAGCTCCTCTGCCTGCTGGCGGCGCTGCTGCTGACGGTACTGGGGATCGTGACCACCTTCCACCTGAAAAACGTGCTCTCGGGCCTGGCCGCCACCCGGGTATCCAACACAGTGAACCGGGTGGTCACCGCCGCGGTAAACGACACGGTGAGCAGCGGGGCCATCCGCTACGACCAGCTCATCGCCTTTGAGAAGGACAACGAGGGGAAGATCACCGCCCTCCAGACCAATATGGCGGAGTTCAACCGCCTCCAGTCGGAGATTGTCTCCGACGTCCTGGAGCGGCTTTCGGAGGTGTCCACCTCGGAGCTGCGCATCCCTCTGGGGACTCTCACCGGTACGGCGCTGCTGGCGGGCCGGGGGCCCAGCGTCAGCGTGCGGATGCAGTTTGTGGGCAGCTCCAGCGCCCGGTTTGAGAACGAGTTTACCGAGGCCGGAATCAACCAGACCAAGCACCGGATCATCCTCTATGTGGACGTGTCCGTGTCGATCCTGCTGCCGGGCTTCTCCACCTACACCAACGTGTCCAACGCCTTCGTGGTGGCGGAGACGGTGATTGTGGGCTCGGTGCCGGACACCTACACCTACTTCAGCTCCGGCGACCCTGTGGAGGAGAAGGCCCACGAGTACATTATGAACAAGGGATAACAGGGGCCCGGGCCCCGGAGAGATAAGGAGAGATCAGGATGGATTATCGCCAGGAGATGCGGGAACTGCGCGAGGCGCTGAACCGCCACGGGTACCGCTACTACGTGTTAGACGATCCCATTATATCCGACTACGAGTATGACCACATGCTCCGCCGCCTGGAGGACCTGGAGCGGGAGCACCCGGAGGAGATCACGCCGGACTCCCCCACCCAGCGGGTGGGGGGCGCGCCGGTGAGCGCCTTCACCCCCTACAGCCACCCGGTGCCCCTGGAGAGCCTTCAGGACATGTTCGACAGCGCCGAGGTGGAGGAGTTCTGCGGCAAGATGGCCGAGGCGGCGGGGGAGTGCGCCTACAGCATCGAGCCCAAGGTGGACGGTCTCTCCGTGGCCCTGGAGTACGTGGACGGCAAGTTCGTTCGGGGAGCCACCCGGGGAGACGGCCGCACCGGGGAGGATGTGACGGAGAACATCCGCACCATCCGCTCCATCCCCATGACCCTGCCCGAGGCCCTGCCCCATCTGATCGTCCGGGGGGAGGTCTACATGCCCAAGCGGGTCTTCGAGCAGCTCAACGCCGCCCGGGAGGAGCGGGGAGAGGCTCTGTTCGCCAACCCCCGGAACGCCGCCGCCGGCTCCCTGCGCCAGCTGGACCCCAAGATCTGCGCCGAGCGGAAGCTGGACATCGCCGTGTTTAACCTCCAGCTGGCCGAGGGCCGGGAGTTTGCCACCCATGAGGAGACCCTAAACTATCTCCGCAGTCAGCAGTTCAAGGTGATCCCCTGTAAAGTGCTCCGAACTGCTGCCGAGATCAACGGGGAAATCCGCCGACTCGACGAAAAGCGGGAGGAATTTCCCTTCGATATCGACGGAGCAGTTGTAAAGCTAAACAGCTTGTCAGACCGTTCTGTCCTTGGCAGTACGGCCAAGTGTCCCCGGTGGGCCATTGCCTTCAAGTACCCACCGGAGCAGAAGCTGTCGGTGGTGCGGGAGATTGTGGTGCAGGTGGGCCGCACCGGCGTGCTGACGCCTAAGGTCATCGTGGAGCCGGTGCGTTTGGCGGGCACTACGGTGACCACCGCCACCCTCCACAACGAGGATTTCATCAGGGAGAAGGACATCCGCATTGGGGACACCGTGCTGATTCAGAAGGCGGGGGAGATCATCCCCGAGGTGGTGTCCGTGGACTACGCCAAGCGCCCCGAGGGCACGGAGCCCTACCGGATGCCGGAGAAATGTCCGGTGTGCGGTGCGCCGGTGAGCCGGGACGAGGACGGGGCGGCGGTGCGCTGCACCGGGGCGGAGTGCCCGGCCCAGCTTTTGCGCAACATCACCCACTTCGCCAGCCGGGACGCTATGGATATCGACGGTATGGGCCCTGCGGTGATGCAGCAGCTCATCGAGAAGGGCTTTGTGAAGAACGCGGCGGACCTGTATTTTCTCCGGGCGGCGGACCTGGAGGCCCTGGAGCGGATGGGGAAGAAGTCCGCGGAGAACGCCATAGCGGCCATCGAGGCCTCCAAGGACCGGGGCTTGGAGCGGCTGCTCTACGCCTTGGGCATCCGGCAGGTGGGCCAGAAGGCGGGGAAGGTGCTGGGAAGCTGCTTCCAGACCTTCGATGCCCTCTCCGCCGCCACGCTGGAGGAGCTCACCGCTATCGACGATGTGGGGGAGATTACCGCCCGCTTCATCCGGGACTGGCTGGACAGCCCCCAGTCCCAGCACCTGATCGCGCGGCTGAAGGAGGCCGGGGTGTGTATGGAGAGCAAGGCGGAGGTGGTGGACCGGCGCTTCGCCGGCATGACCTTCGTGCTCACCGGCTCCCTGTCGGCCTTCACTCGAGAGGAGGCCACCGCCATGATCGAGGCCCGGGGCGGCAAGGCCAGCGGCTCCGTATCCAAGAAGACCACCTACGTGGTGGCGGGAGAGAACGCCGGCTCCAAGCTGCGGAAGGCTGAAGAGCTGGGGATTCCGGTGCTGACGGAGGAGGAGTTTTTGGGGAAGGTTAATGGGAGCAGTGAGGAGATAGGAGATAGGAGATAGGAGATAGGAGTTGTGGTGTTTGCCTCCGGCAAACGATTTCGAATTGTACTCCGATACGGGATTGTCTTGTGCGCACAAGAATAGCCGCGAGGCAGTCTTTAAAGGCAGGGAAGGAGCATTCTGTAAAGTTTAAACACTTTACTGTTTTAGAGGCGCACAGTGTGCTCCCCGGCCTGTGGAAAAAGCCGACAGAACCACAATGGCGGTATGGGAGATCGTGTGAAGGGAACCCACGGTGGGTTCCTTTCGCATTAGATCAGCCTGTGTAAGGACCTGACGCAAACTGTACCTAAAGATGCACAGAATACTATTTATTTTGTCTGCATGACTTGCCCGGCTGCCCATAGATGATCTATAGAAGTTCCGCCACTCATTGCGCTATTGGGAAAAATTCTTCTTAATTTTTACGACGTCGGTGGTTAGCTTGGAACCAAGTCCGGCGGCCTTGGGATACAGTTGCCGGGGATATTTAAGAGCCTGTTTAAAATTTGTCGAAACCACCATCTGGAGTACTTCTTTCCGCTGGAGCTGCGTTGCTTTGACTTGAAATCTGTCAGGATTCCTGCGTCAAAGTGCCTTGTCCAGCAAAAAATCTGCGCTAATCCGACATTCCGCCAGATTTTAAACAGATTTTAAGAGGAAGCCTTTCGCGTCAAATCCGCCCGCCGCACCCGAAGGACATTTCTTTGCCGCGCAGGCACAGAGACAAATTGCGGCTTATAGCCGCAATTTGTCTCTGGCTGTCAAAAAAATCAACAAAGTAGGATGGCGGTAAGGAGGATAGTGTGAAAGGAACCCAAGAGGGGTTCCTTTCGCGTCAAATCACCCGCCCGAAGGCGACAAATTGGGGCCATTGGCCCCAATTTGCCTCAGCTTGTCAAAAAACCAGGTGGGTTTTTTGACAAGCTGAGGCGCACATGGTGCGCCCGGTCTGTCGAGGGCTTCTGCGCCAGAGGGAGCGCAAAAATGTCCTTAAAAACGGGATGGAAACGGAAGTGTTAACTTTGGTTGACAGATTTCCAGGGGCGTTTGGTGGACGGCAGCGGGTTGGTCTGCTATGATGTGCCCATGAAAGGGGAGTATGGTATGCAGTTTGCGGAAAATTTAATGGCCTTGCGGCGGAGCCGGGGGTGGTCCCAGGAGGATCTGGGGGACAGGCTGGGCGTGTCCCGGCAGACAGTGAGCAAGTGGGAGACCGGCCAGACCACGCCGGAGCTGGAGAAGCTGATCGAGCTGGCGGCGGTGTTTGATCTGAGCATCGACGAGCTGGTGGGCCGGGAGGCGGCGGGGGAGAGGTCCGGTCCGCCGCCGGTGGGGTACAGTCCGGCGACGGACTGCGTCGGGTGCCGCCGGCGAGTCTACTACGAATATATCAGCCCCCGGCGGCTCTGGGGGTTGCCCCTGGTCCACGTCCGCCTGGGCGGGGGAGACCGGCCTGTTCGGGGGATTATAGCGGTGGGTAACGTGGCCGTGGGACTGGTGTCTCTGGGCGGGGTCGGTGTGGGACTGATCTCCTTGGCCGGTGTGGGCGTGGGGGTTCTGGCCCTGGGAGCGGTAGGTTTGGGGGCGGTCTCCATAGGGGGCGTGGCCATAGGGCTCTGCGCCGCAGGGGGTGTGGCCGTGGGACAGTGGCTGGCCGTCGGCGGTGTGGCCGCCTCCAGCCAATTGGCAACAGGCGGCGTGGTACTTTCCAAACAGCTGGCCATCGGACGGGTGGCGGCGGGGCACATCGCCGTGGGGGTCGAAACCGATGGATTTTTGACCTTCGGACCCGGCAGCGACCCGGTGGAGGTCTGGCGGGCGGTGAAGGCGCGGTTTCCACGGATGTGGGAGGTTGCACGGTACTTTTTGAGGTTGAAATTTTGATTTTTCCGCTGTATGCGTCTCTATATAGTATTTTTTGTATGAAAACTTGGGGCGCTTGCGTCGGAAAATGGGGGTTGAAAAAAACCGTAATCTTTGCGTGTTTTTTGCGAAAAAACGGCAAAAAAACCGCTAAAAATGAGGGACTGTTTGCACCGGTTTGTGCAACGGATTTGGGACTGTTTTCCAGTTTTAGATGGTACACAAGGGGCACGAACAAAAGGACCGCCGTTCTCATAAGATAGAGAGCGGCGGTATTGCTTTATTCGATACGGCGCACTACTATTTGTAATACATATTACAGATTGTAATAGCGCAATTTGCTGCGAGTGGATAATCTTGCTGCATAATTATTCATCGGGGGTGCCTATGCCCATTGCATCTATTACACTCCAACCCTACGACCGGGCGGCGGCGGTGGCCTATGCCCACTGGTGGGCCTTTGGGCGGAATCCCGCCTACTACGACTACGAGAAGATTGGCGGGGACTGCACCAACTACGCCTCCCAATGCCTCTATGCCGGCAGCAGCATTATGAACTACACGCCGGATTTCGGCTGGTACTACATCGACGCCAACCATAAGGCCCCGGCCTGGACCGGGGTGCAGTACCTCTATCAGTTCCTCACCCGGGAGGTGCAGTCGGTGGGGCCGGCGGCGGTGGAGACCCGTCTGGAGGACATGGAGCCGGGGGACCTGGTGCAGCTCTCCTTCGACGGGCAGCGGTTCTCCCACACGCCGGTGGTGGTGGTGGCCGACCACCCCAGGCGGCTGTCGGAGATCCTGGTGGCCGCCCACAGCTACGACCACGACTACTGGCCCCTGACCAACTATGAGTTTACCGGTATCCGGTTTCTGCACATCACCGGGGTGAATAAGCCGAGCTTTTCCCAGAGCTGAGAAAATGGAGCGGGGGAGGGGCCGTCTGCGGAGGCGGCCCCTCCCTTTGCGGGGATCTATGTGAAATAAACTTCATATTCCTCTTGACAAGTCGGTTGTGCGGTGGTAATATGAAGCCAGCTTCACGAGAAGTTTACTTCATATTGCTGGAGGAGGCGAACTATGAAAACCAGGGTGAAGGAGATGCGGATGCAGCGCGGGATGACCCAAATGCAGCTGGCGGCGCTGGTTCATGTCTCCGCCCGCACGATTATCTCCATCGAAAAGGGGCAATACAGTCCGTCGCTGATGCTGGCCTACCGGATGGCGGAGGTCTTCGGGACAACGGTGGAGGAGCTGTGCTGCCTGAGAGAGAACAGAGAATGGGAGGACCAGGCGTATGAAAGTCTATAATCGGAAAAATTTTGTCCACGGGCTGTTTATGGTGCTGCTGGGGGCCGGGCTGATTCCCCTGGGGCTGCTCCGCGACAATCTGGACTGGCGGGACTGCGTGCTGTCCGGGGCGCTGATGGTCATGGGCGGCGGGTTTTTAATCCGCAGCGCCTCCAAAAAGCTGTCCAAGGAGGAGCAGGTGGAGGAGCGGGATGAGCGGAACCGGCTGGTGCTGCTGAAAAATCGGAGCTGTGCTTTTCAGATGGTGGAGTACGGCTGTCTGGCGCTGGAGACGGTCTTTTTCGCGGCGGGAAAGATGGCGGGGAAGCCGATGTTCATCCACATGGGTGCGGGACTGGCTGTTGCGCTGGCGCTGTGCCTGTTTGCCGATCTGGTCACCTTTGTCTACTATGACAGCAAGCTGTAAAGGAGCGGAGCTTACGGATAAAACAGGAAGAAGGGGCGGCAGAGCCGCCCCTTCTTCCTGTTTTATTGTGAAAAGCAATTTTCCTTTACACCTATTGTTCCTTCTCCTTTGGCGGCTTTACCTTGGCCAGCGGGTTGGCGCGGGCGGCGATGCGGAGGGCCTCATTGTCGATATGGGTGTAGATCTCGGTGGTATTCAGGTGCTCGTGGCCCAGCACCTCCTGGACGGCCTTCACATCCACGCCGTTTTGCAGCATCAGGGTGGCGGCGGTGTGGCGGAGCTTGTGGGAGGAGTACTGGCTGCTGTCCAAACCGGCTAGGGACAGGTACTTCTTTACTAAGGCGTGGACGCTGGATTTGCTGATCCGCTGGTCCCGGCTGGAGAGAAACAGGGCGTCGGTGTCCCGGCCCTCAATGGGTCGGCGGACCGCCCGGTAGCGCCGGAGGGCCTCCTGGCAGGCGTCGTTGAGGTAGACGATGCGCACCTTGTTGCCCTTGCCCACGATGCGCAGGGCGTCGTCCTGGATGTCCGTCAGGTTGATGCCAATCAGCTCCGAGATTCGCAGGCCGCAGTTGAGAAACAGGGTCAGGATGCAGTAGTCCCGCTCCTTGTTATTACCGTCTACCGCCTCCAAAAGTTCCACAGATTCCGTCAAAGTCAGGTATTTCGGCAAGGTTTTTTGCAGCTTCGGCGAGTCCATGTCCTTCATGGGGTTCTCCGGGAGCAGATGTACCTTGTTGGTAAGATAGTTAAAAAATGAACGAAGTGTGGCGATCTTCCGGGCCCGGGAGGCGGCGGAGAGGCCCCGCTGGGGGTCCCGGCTGTTCTGGTGGATGACACGGTCCCGGCTGAGGTAGGACATGTAGCCGTAGATATCCGTCAGGGTCAGGTCCCGGACGAGCTGGATATCCACGTCGCGGATGTCGATCTCATCCAGGTCCAGACCGCGGAGGGCCGGATCCCGGGTCTGCTTGATGTAGCGGAAGAAGTTCCGCAGGTCTAAGTAGTACTCGTCCACGGTTTTCTGTGAGTGGGCCTTGATCGTCTCGTGGTAGGACAGAAAGTCGATCAGAATGCGGGGCGAGTCTGAGCGGTAGTCCAGCATGGTGTGTTAACTATGGAGAGAAACCGCAGCCTGGTTCATCCGGGCCGCTCAGGACGGCGGTCAGCGGGCCGGACTGACTACGGGCCGTTCAGGGGCGGCGGAACCGGCTGGTGGGGCTTTGACCCCCTGAAATCCGGCTTGTCCCTCCCCTACATTGAACAAAATTTTTATTTTGTTCAATTGCCGGTGTCCCTCCCAATGCCTCCCCTCTTTTGTAGTAGGTTCAAAAAGCTCTTTCCTAATCATATTCCGCGCAGATGAATTTGAAATCCTTCGTCTTGCTTAGCGCCGGCAGTGCATGTTCCTCGATGTGTTTGGATATGATTTCCACCGCGTATCGGAAATTTTCGCCTGGATGGCCTGGGGCGCAGCGCACCATCGCGATCAGCTTCTGGTTGTCGCCCTCGATGTTTTCGGACGGATAGTTGCCGGCGTAGTCGCAGGAGTCCTCGTAGTACCCGCTCCGCTTTACCGCCTCCGTCTGCTCCGCGGTGCCGATCACGGCGTGGATATCCATGTTGTCGGAGTCACAGTAGTACTCAATAAAAAGCCTTGCCACCACGTCTTTGCATTGTTGGATTTGTTTTATAATGATATCCGCGTTCCGGAGGGCAAAGTTCCGGATTTCCTGTCTGGCGTGCTCCGCGCTTTCATAGCGGATGTAGAGAAGTGTCTCGCGGCTGGCCAGTGTGGCGGTGATGCTCTGGAGGGTCCCCTCTTGGCCGTAGGCGGCGCGGAGCGTTTGGGTGAGGTCCTCCTCTGGCACGCTGTACAGCGTCATGCCGCGCCACTCCCTCTCGACGGGGATATCGTAGGTGAGCATTTGGTACTGCGCGTCGTAGTCGAGGGAGATTTTGTTGGCGCCGTCCATATCCATGGTGAAACCGGCGGCGCGGTACACGCCTGGTTTATAGGTAAGAGGGATGCCGGGTAGTGCTGACATGTCAGGTTCCTCCGTCTTTTCGGTTGGGTTATTTGCCCAGGACGGCGCGGATGGCCTCGCCAATGTTGGACGCCTGGACGACTTTCAGGTGTTCGTATGCCGGCAGTTTCCGGCCCTGCTGTCTGGGGACGATGCAGCTCTCGAAGCCCATGCGGTGTACCTCCGACAGGCGCTGCTCCAGCTGGTGCACGTTCCGCAGCTCTCCGGTGAGCCCCACCTCGCCGATGGCGGCCAGACCGCCGGGCACGGGCCGGTCCAGGTAGCTGGACGCCAGGGCCAGGATGGCGGCCAGGTCGGCGGCGGGCTCGTCCAAGGTTAGTCCGCCAATGATGTTCATATAGGCGTCGCAGGAGGACACCTTCAGCCCTCCCCGCTTCTCCAGAACGGCGATGAGCATGGCGGAGCGGTTGTAGTCGAAGCCGTTGCTGGTCCGCCGGGGGGCGGCGTAGCTGCTGGGGGCCAGGAGGGCCTGGATCTCCGCCAGCACCGGGCGGACCCCCTCCATCACGCAGGTGACGCAGGTGCCCGGGGCGTCCTCCGGCCGGCCGGAGAGCAGCATTTTCGACGGGTTCTCCACCTCGGAGAGGCCGGCGTTCTGCATCTCGAAGACGCCGATCTCGTTGGTGGCCCCGAAGCGGTTCTTGGCCGCACGGAGGATGCGGCAGCTCATGTGCTGGTCCCCCTCGAAGTAGAGTACGCAGTCCACCATGTGCTCTAAGACCTTGGGACCGGCGATGGAGCCCTCCTTGTTCACGTGGCCGATCACAAACACCGTGACGGCGGATCCCTTGGCCAGCTCCATCAGGCGCAGAGTGCACTCCTTCACCTGCCCCACGCTGCCGGGGGCGGAGTCCAGATCGCCGTTGTAGAGGGTCTGGATGGAGTCCACGATCAGGATGTCGTAGTCGTCCCGCCGGGCCTCCTCCAGGACGCTGCCCAGGTCCGTCTCCGACAGGACGAACAGGTTCTCCGAGGCCACGTTTAAGCGCTGGGCCCGGAGCTTCAGCTGGGACACCGACTCCTCGCCGGAGACGTAGAGCACCTTGTTCTCCCGGCAGAGGGTGTCGCAGATCTGGAGCATCAGCGTGCTCTTGCCGACGCCCGGGGCACCGCCCACCAGGACCAGGGAGCCCTTCACCGCGCCCCCGCCCAGGACCCGGTCCAGCTCCCCCATACCGGTGGAAAAGCGGATTTCCTCTGTCACTTCAATGGCTGTCAAGGGAAAAGCCTTTGCGGGTATGGCGTGGGTTTTTCCCGCGCTGCCGGCGGTTTTTTTCGCCTTGGGGGCGGCGGCCTGCTCCACGATGGTGTTCCAGGCCCCGCAGGCGGGACAGCGGCCCGCCCACTTGGGGGTCTCGTTTCCGCACTCTGTGCAGAAGAAAACGGTTTTGGCTCTCATGGGTACTCCCCTTTTATCGGTTGTATGGTTCGGCGGCGCTACTGGACGGGCGCATCGGGGGTCTCCGGCGGCGCGGACTGGTAGCGCAGGTATCCCCCGGCGATCAGTACCGCCAGCTTTGTCTGGTAGTCCTCCTGCAGGAGCTGGGCGGTCTCCGCCTCGTTGGAGAGGAAGCCGCACTCCACCAGGATGCCGGGGCCGTCGATGTGGCCCATCAGGTAGATGGAGGCGTCGATCTTCTTGGTCTCCTTGGCGCGGTGGGTGTTCACATAGGTGTTCAGGCCCTCCTGGACCGTCTGGGCCAGGGCCTCGCTGCCCGGGGCGGTGTTGTAGAACACCTGGGCGCCGTGGACGCTCTTCACCTGGGGCAGGCTGTTCTGGTGGATGCTGATTAACAGGGCGTTGGGGGTGTCGCTGACCAGCCGGGCCCGGTTGTGGATGTCGGAGACCTTCTGGTCCCGCAGGGTCGTGGCCTCCGGGGAGTGGACGGAGACGTCCTCCTCCCGGGTCATCAGGACCTCCACCCCGCCAAGGCGGAGGATCTCCCGCAGCTTCAGGGCCACCGCCAGGTTGATCTGGGCCTCGGTGGTGCCGTCGGCGGCCACTGCGCCGCCGTCCGCGCCGCCGTGGCCGGGGTCGATCACCACCACTGTGGGGTTCTCCCCTGCCGTCTCCTGGTGCTGGAACACGGTGAGGGCGGATCCACGCCACAGAATCCCGGCGTATGCGCCGAAAAATACCAGCAGGAACAGCAGTATGACGATACTTCTCTTTTTGATGACCAGAAACACAGGCATCCCTCCCCCACACTATATGCGGGGTCGGGCGGGATTTATGTGATTTACTGGTCCGCGGTGAACAGGACATACCGGCCCCGGGCGGCGGCCCACCGCCAGAACGGGAGGCTGGATCGGAAGTAATTATAGGTGTACTTGAAGTCCTCCGCGCTGAGGGGATAGCCGTAGTCCTCCGCCGGGATGGCGAAGTAGCGCTTGCGGAGGGCCTCCTCTGTCAGCTTCTCCATGGCCTCCAGGGTTTTGCGGACCTTGTCCGGGTGTTTCAGGACGGCGATGTAGTCCTCCTCCCCTGTCCGATTGCCGTAGAGCACCTCCCCGCCCAGGATTACGCCGCTGAGAGGGCGGCTGCCGCCGAAGCGGAGAGCTCCGCCGGTGAGGGCGCGGTGCATGGCGTCCCAGGACTTGTCCAGCTGACACAGGTCCTCCCGGTGGCGGTCGAAGAAGTCCTCCTCGATGGTGGCGGCGATGGTGTCCGGCAGACCGGGCCGGGGGACGGCGCGGAGGGCGTCCACCTGCCACTTGTTCAGGGCGAAGAGTACGCCGAGACAGCTCATGGGGCCTCTCCCCTTTCCTTTGACACCTGCGGCTTGGGCCGGTGTCATGGCTTCTGTTGGTTATTGTACCATATCCAGAGCGCCGGCGCAAGGGGCGGTCCCCTTCTTGCGTCGGGCGGAGTGTTGTGGTAGAGTGTGGGATATAGATTGTGGCAAGGGAGTGTGGAATGGGTGTTTTATTTTGTCAGGCACGGGCAGACGGACTATTCGCAGCAGAATACGAAGATTTATCAGGGGTTCGGGGTTAACCTGGCCGGACTGTCCCGGGAGGGTGAGGCGCAGATCCGGAAAACCGCCGGGGACAGCCGGCTGGCCGGCACGACGCTGATCCTCTCCTCCCCCTACACCCGGGCGGTGCAGACGGCGGCGATTCTGTCCAGAGCGCTGGGGGCGGACATCGCCGTGGAGACGGACCTCCACGAGTGGCTGGCGAACCGGGACTACCGCTATGAGGACGATGAGACCGCCCGGCGGGCCTTGGAGGAGTACGAGAGGGACCGGGGGCGGCACACCTCGGCGGCGCAGCGGTGGGAGGAGACCTGGGCTCTCAGGGAGCGGGTGATCCGCGTGCTGGAGAGATACAGGGACTGGCAAAAGGTTGTGGTCGTCTGTCACGGTATGGCGATTCAGGCGGTTACGGGAAAAGGACACCCGGATTGCGGAGAGATTGTGGCGTTTGACTTGCCGCGGTGAGGCTTTGGCTCTGCCCCCGGGGACGGTTCCCCTGGTTCCCCTGTGTATCCCGGCGGCATAGGATAGAGTGCAGGCAGAACACCGCCTGACCTGCCCCTCCCGGGGCAGATTACGAGTAAGGAGGAACATCCTTTGCAGCAGAATCCGACCAACACATCCTGCGGCGTCATGGACGGGAGCCTTCCCGGAAAGTGCGCCCAGATGGTGTTTCCCTATATCCCCATGCAGGGTAATAACCCCGAGGTGTACCAGCAGGTGGAGGGGCTGGACCGGGGCACCCTGTTCCCCGGCCTGGATCTCCCCTTCCACGCGGAGATGGAGAAGCAGGCGGGCAAGAGCGGCCCCACCGTGGAGCTGATGGCCCTGAATTTCGCTATCGTGGAGCTGGGGCTCTACCTGGACACCCACAAGGACGACAAGGAGGCCTTCGCCCTCTACACCAACTACGTGAAGCTCTATGAGGAGGGCAAGGAGCGGTATGAGAAGCTCTACGGCCCCCTGAAGCAGATGAGCACCGCCAGGCTGGGGAGCTACAACTGGCTGAACGATCCCTGGCCCTGGGAGTATGAAGGAGGGGCGAAGTAATGTTTGTCTATGAGAAGAAGCTGGAGTACCCCATTAAGATCAAGAACACCAACCCCAAGCTGGCCGCCGCCATTATCTCCCAATACGGCGGGCCCGACGGGGAGCTGGGGGCCTCCCTGCGGTACCTGAGCCAGCGGTTCTCCATGCCCTACCCGGAGCTGAAGGGTCTGCTGACAGACATCGGCACCGAGGAGCTGGGGCACCTGGAGATGGTGGGGACTATCGTCCACCAGCTGACCCGGAACCTCACTGAGGAGCAGATCAAAACCGCTGGGTTCGATACCTACTTCGTGGACCACACCGCCGGGGTGTACCCCCAGTTCGCCTCCGGCTACCCCTGGTCCGCCTCCACCATGCAGGTCACCGGCGACGTGATCGCCGATCTCACCGAGGACTTGGCGGCGGATGGGGCAACCATACAAGAACAACGTAGCCAGAAACCGTTGAGAATACTTGGTTGTTGGTTGGGCAAGCCTGCTCCGGCTGCGTTTTTGCAAGGACAACCTGTTAAAATTTTCGATGGGACAAGCTGTTTCCAATTTATACAAAGAGAAAGAGTTGGATATTGTATCTTTCATATCTGACCTCTATGATCGCTCAAACAGCTATTTGGACGGACGTGGTATATTTAATCTCCAAGTTCATCGACCTGTAGTGTTTAACATCAAAGCTATATAAAGCACCCTCACATTGCCTTTTATGATGTGAGGAGAGCATCAATTATTATGGATTTCTTTATATAATGCTGCCATGATATTTTCAATGCGCTGCACCAAATCATCATAAGTCATGATTTCAGCGATATGTTTGTACTGTCGTTTGATTAGTTCAAAGTCATCCTTTTGCTGGTAGTTAAACTGATTACTCCGCCCCATAATTAAAATACCTTGTGGATTTACAATCTTAGGAGTTACTGTAACAGGTAATTTGCTAAATAACTTTTTTTGCAGTTCCTGCTCACCTTCTTTTCCCCAGACATTAAGGCAGTAAACATATTTCTCAATTTGCTGAACTGCTCCGGCCAAATCACGCACAGGAACATAATTATTACGATAGGAAGATTGCTCAGTTAATAGCTGGACGCTCGGCCTTTTGATTTCCAGAATATCAATATATCCATTTGCATCCACAAGAAGAAAGTCTGGACGTTTATCGTGGCGGTCAACACCCTTAATCACAACCTCGCGAATTCCAGCAATATACTTTGGATATAGCAGCCTCAAGAGTCCATGTATCTGTTCTTGCCAGATATGTTCACTTATGCTATCTGCTTTGTTTAGCAACTCGATAAGATCGTGTTTAAGAATCTTGAATTGCTGAAATTCAATCGTAGCATTCTTTTTGAAAACGGTCTGGACATTTTGTGAAAATATGGAGGACAGTCTTTTTTCCTGCCGCTCCATATATTTATTGAACTTGATTTCATGTTGCTCGGCATTTGGATAGAATTCTTTTATAATCGTTGCAATCCTGGCATGAGCATAATAATCTAGCTCGGCTGTCTTTGGGAATTTCTTGATTAATAACTCAAAAGTCTCTACTGGTATATAACCTTCTGCATGGTTTCCACCAATGTACACATCCTGATTTACAACGTGATCAATTTTTAAAAGAATTGATATATTACGGTAAGCAACAAAATAACGTTTATCCAGTTTAATGGCGTTAGAAAAGTAAAATTTGTGTTCCGTGCCAATCACATCACTATCAATGAGTGTGTACTCATCGTAAACAGTGCCTACACAAAATTGAATTTCATTTTGCTTGGTATCCTCAAAACGGAAATGCTTTTTATAAACAATAAAAGAATGAGAGATCCTCCACTCGTCACCTTTGTTTAACACTTCAAGGATTTCATGGGTATAAATACGTTCTGGGGCCAGCGTCAGAATAAGTTCACTGCCTTGGCGTCCAAATGAAATACTCATAAATAACCTCCTTAACAAGTTCTTGTTATTAAACTCATTATCAGTTTGATATCAAGATAGGCTCATCCGTTTAGAAATGTCAAAATTGCCTTATATCCACCCTGCGGCACACTTTCAATTTTCATTACCCCACCATGCGCCTCCACTATTTGCCTTACAAGCAAAAGCCCCAGCCCATGCCGCAAGTCCAGCCGTTCATCGGTGCTTTCCATATAATGCGGTTTTTCTTCCAGCTCCCGCAATTTTTCAGCGGACATACCTACACCATTGTCCGCAACTATGATAGAAA
>CANDEH010000012.1 GCA_947383645.1 uncultured Clostridia bacterium
GGTTTGTTTAAAAAATCCTTCCCCCCCGGGGGTGTGGGCGGGCGTTGGGGTGTGGGGGGCGCGGGGCCAAACCCCCAAAAATCACGGGGTGGCGCGGTCCCCAATGGGGACAGCGCCTCCCTTTCATTTGAATTTTAATACCCCTCTGGGTGCCCCTTGTGCCAGACCCAGGCGTCGGAGATGATTTGCTCCAGACCACGCTCGGGCTTCCAGCCCAGCTTTTCCGCCGCCTTCTTGTTGGCCGCGATCAGTACCGAGGGGTCCCCCGCCCGCCGGGGCTCCACCACCGCCGGGATGGGGTGGCCCGTGACCTTCCGGGCGGTCTCAATGATCTCCTTCACACTGTACCCGTCGCCGCTGCCCAGATTGAAGGGCCCGCTCTCCCCGCCCTTGCCCAGGTACTCCAAGGCCAGCAGGTGGGCGTTGGCCAGATCCCGCACATGGATATAGTCCCGCACGCAGGTGCCGTCGGCGGTCGGGTAGTCCTCCCCGAAGATGCCCACATGGTCCCGCTTGCCCAGAGCCACCTGGAGCACGATGGGGATGAGATGGGTCTCCGGGTGGTGGTCCTCGCCGATGCCCGCCTCCGTGTTGGACCCGGCGGCGTTGAAGTAGCGCAGCGCGGCGTACTTGATGCCGTAGGCCCTGCTGCACCACTTGAGCATCCCCTCAATAGCCAGCTTGCTGGCCCCGTAGGGGTTGGTGGGCTCGGTGCGGTCGGTCTCCTCAATGGGCTGCTTCTCCGGCTCGCCGTAGGTGGCGGCGGTGGAGGAGAAGACGATCTTGTCCACCCCGTGCTTCACCATAGTCTCCAGCATGGACTGGGACCCGGCCACGTTGTTCCCGTAGTACTTCAGGGGGTTGGTCACGCTCTCCCCCACCAGGGAGAAGGCGGCGAAGTTGATGACCCCGTCGATCCTGTGGTCGGTGAACACCTTGTCCAGAAAGTCCCGGTCCCGCACGTCGCCCACGCACAGCTCCGCGCCCTTCACAGCCTCCTTATGCCCGGTGCAGAGGTTGTCCACCACCACCACGTCGTAGCCCTTCTCCACCAGCAGCGCCACCATATGGCTGCCAATATACCCGGCCCCGCCGGCTACCAGAATTGTTTTCATAACGATACTGCCTCCTTATAGGTTGTTCATACTTTTTCTTGAAAGAAAAAGTATCAAAAAGAACTTTAATGAGGGTATCAACTTATTTTATGCTGTCAATAAAACGCAGAAATGCCTTCTGGCCCGCACTGTCGCGCTTGTAGACTCCGGCGTGCTCCAGCACCTTGGCGAACACCACGCCGGTCTCCTTCTGTACGATGTCCAGGGCGTTGTCCGCAGTGATCGTATAGTTCCTGCGGAAGCTCTCCGCCCAGTCGGCGTGCTTCTCCGTCAGCTCGCTGCCCCGCAGGTCGCCGCCGGCGGCCAGACAGTCCGCCACCGCCGCCAGCTCCGCCTTCAGCCGGGCGGGGAGAACGGCCAGCCCCATCACCTCGATGAGCCCGATGTTCTCCTTTTTGATGTGGTGCAGCTCCGCGTGGGGGTGGTACAGTCCCAGGGGATGCTCCTCGGTGGTGAGATTGTTCCGCAGCACCAGGTCCAGCTCATAGTCCGCCCCCCGCCGTCGGGCGATGGGGGTGATGGTGTTGTGGGGTACTCCGTCGGTCTCGGCAAAGATCACCGCCGCCTCATCCGTATACCCTCTCCAGGCGGTCAAAATTTTATCCGCCAGTTCAATCAGCCGCTCCGGCTGCGCGCAGGTAATCCGGATCACCGACATGGGCCACTTGACAATCCCCGCCTTCACGTCCTCGAATCCGGGGAAGGACACCTCCCGCTCCACCGGGGCCGTCTCCATGGCGAAGGTGTACCGCCCCCCCTGGAAGTGGTCGTGGGCCAGAATGGACCCTCCCACGATGGGCAGATCCGCGTTGGACCCCACGAAGTAGTGGGGGAACTGCCCCACGAAGTCCAGCAGCTTCCCGAAGCAGGCCCGGTCGATCTTCATGGGCACGTGCTCGCTGTTCAAACAGATACAGTGCTCATTGTAGTACACATAGGGACTGTACTGCAAAAACCAGGGGGAGTTATTGATGGTAATGGGCACAATCCGGTGGTTCTGCCGGGCGGGGTGGTTCACCCGGCCGGCGTAGCCCTCATTCTCGGCGCAGAGCTGGCACCGGGGGTAGGCGGAGGCGGGAAGGTTCTTGGCCGCCGCGATGGCCTTGGGGTCCTTCTCCGGCTTGGAGAGGTTGATGGTGATATCCAGCTCCCCATACTCCGTGGGCGCCTTCCACTGCATATCCCTGGCAATCCGGTCCCGCCGGATGTAGTTTGTGTCCTGACTGAACTGATAGAACCAGTCGGTAGCCTTCTTCGGGGATTCCTCATAGTACAGCCGGAACCGCTCCCGCACCTCGCCGGGCCGGGGCGTCAGCCGCCCCATGATCTCCGTGTCAAACAGATCCCGGTACACCACGGAGTTCTCCGTGAGCACCCCCCGGGCATAGGCGTCATCCAGCAGCTCCTCCAGCACGCCGGCCAGCTCAATCTCCCCCCAAGCCTGATCGGGCTCCGTATAACTGTCCAGTTTTAATACATCCAGTATAGAATTCACCGCCCAAACCCGGTCACAGGGCTCAATCAGCCCCGTCCGCTCGGCGTAAGAAATTAGTTTGGAAATCGCATCATCAACCATGCCGCATTCCCTCCATATAGATATTGTCAATGTAATTTGGAGCTTCAATAGAAGAACCCAAGTAGAGTATCCGCTATATCATACCCCTCATTAAAAATTCTTTTTGATTCTTTTTCTTATAAGAAAAAGAATGTATACCTCACGCCAGTCTCACCCCGCCCACGGGACGGATGGAGAGCACGTGGCAGGCCCCCTCGCCCAGGACCCGCTCCATGCCGGCCCTGAAGCTCTCCAGCATATCCAGCGGCACGAAGGCCTGGATGGTCCCGGCGAAGCCGCCGCCGTGGACCCGGCAGGCCCCCCGGCTGTCCAGGAGCCGCTCGGCCAGGGCCAGGGCCATGGCCACCTCCTGGTGCTCCGTGTACCCGGCGGGGACCACGTTCTGGAGGTACCGCCAGCTGGAGAGCCCGGAGTCCCGGATGTGCATCAAAAAGGCGTCGAAGTCCCCCCGGCGCAGGGCACCCACCTGTCCGGCCACCCGGGCGTTGTCGTCGTAGATGTGGACGGCCCGGAGCACCGCCCGGTCCCCGCACTTTTGCCGGAGGGCGGGCAGGGCGGCGAAGAAGTCCGTCTCCGGCACCTCCCGCAGCACACTTTTGCCGAAGTACGCACAGACCTTCTTCAGCTCCCGGGTGATCGCGGCGTACTCGTCGGTGAGGTCCGCGTGGTCCGCCCCGCTGTCGATGATGCACAGGGCGTGGCCGGCGGAGGCGAAATCGAAGTCCACCCGCTCCACCACGGGGTTCGCGTTGTCGGCGAAGTCGATGGTGACCATGTTGCCCACCGAGGCGGCCATCTGGTCCATCAGGCCGCTGGGCTTTCCGAAGTACACGTTCTCCGCGTACTGCCCGATCTGGGCCAGCTCCACCGGGGTACACTTCCCGCCGTTGAAGAGGTCGTTGAGGATGTTGCCGATAAGAATCTCAAAGGCCGCCGAGGAGCTGAGCCCGCTGCCCTTGAGCACGTTGGAGGTGACGTAGGCGTCGAACCCCTCCAGGGCGCAGCCGTGGTCGTAAAACCAGGCGGCCACCCCCCGGATCAGGGCGGCGGTGGTGTTTTTCTCCGCCTCCCGCACGGCCAGATCGCCGAGATCCACCTCACACAGGGGGAACCCCTCGCTCTGGACGCGGATCACATTCCCGCCGTTGGGGGACACGGCGGCGATCACGTCCAGGTTCACGCTGCCCGCCAGCACCCGGCCGTGCTGGTGGTCGGTGTGGTTGCCGCCGATCTCCGTCCGCCCCGGCGCGGAGAACACGGCGATTTCCTCCCGATGCCCAAAGGTCTCCTCCAGACCCCGCAGAAGGGCGCGGTAGCGCTCCCGCTGAGCCGGCGCGTCGGCCGGGCCGTAGAGGGAGGCGACGGCCTCCTCCAGCCGGGCCATGTCAAATGCGTATCCCATCAGTTTTCCCCTTTCCGTCCCATTGGAAGAAGCTGTGGCAGCTTTTTCCTGATTGTCTACAGCATACCATACTTGCCGCCCACTATGCAATAGGCACCCCTTGCACAAGTCTTCAATTTTTTTCGCATTTCAGGGAAAAAGGGAGGTATTTGAATATTGGTATGTGACAAGACGTCCCCACGCCGCGGCGCTCCGCCGGCGGCGGCCTTGACAGTCTGGCGGCTCAGTGCTCTTCAGCAGACAAAGCCCCTCTTGTGGCCGACAAACCGGACTTGATTTCGTTCCATCTTATTCAACATCGAATGTCAATTCATCCGCATCATAAAGCTCTCCGCCGAAAAAGCAGCGTACTAAATCTTCAAATCTGTTAAAAAAAGGGAGCGCCCAACTGAGGATATCCGCTCTGGTTTCTTCTCCCAATGATGGGCGAATCCGCGCCATGTCCACTTGATACACCTGCTCACTTTGCGGGTCAAGCAAAACATAACACTCCTCATTGTATAAGCCTAAATATAGGAAGCCTGTTCCTAAAAATATCGTATTGTCCCGTTCAAACTCACTCAAGTCCTTATTGGGAAACATCAGCGGAAGCTGGAGGATTGTTGTTGCAATTTCTTCTTCTATCTCAAGTTCACGCCATCTGCCCGTTTCTTTGCAGTACGTCTTTGAAAAATCTCCCAGCATTTCCCCCGCGACGAAGGGGACGGATAATGTATAAGACCGAAAATAGTCTTTTACCGCATTGGGTATGCAAATGTCAAGTTTGTTTTCAAGATCAATTATATCTTGATCTAAAATCTTTGATTTTTCCAATTCTACTTCCGGGTGTTCTCTTCCAAACTTTTCCATTACAGCTTGGATATAATTTTCTCCATCCATAATACTCGCCTCCGCGATAAAACCGGATTTGCCGGGATATTACGTCCTGATTATACCATCAGCACAGACAGGCTTCAACCCTCTTTTGGCGGCTGACTGCCTCTCCGGGGACGATGGCGATTCCCCCGCTTTGGCCCGCCTGGACGGGTGCCGGCCTCGCCTGATAAAAGTATCGAGGACGGGACGGGCTGGAAGTCACTCTCTCACAGGACCCCTATCCGTCTGAACGTCCACACTGAACCTGAAGCAAAACAGGAGCGCCCCGGCTGTCCGGGACGCTCCTGTTTCGACCGATCCAACTTACCAGCAGGGCGGACAATCTGCGGCGGGTATATACTCTTTTCCTGCCTGTACCTGTCACCCCCTCTTCCCTGCGCCGCTGTCCTGCCGCAAACGAGCCGCCGCCAACATGTAATGCGGCAAGTCGCAAACTCACCCTTGATACAATACATCTGACTGCAAAGAGAGCGGGAGCTGCCCTCGCAGCTCCCGCACAGTCTGTCAAAAAAGTCGGCAGAGCAGGATGGCGGTAAGGAGGATAGTGTGAAAGGAACCCAAGAGGGGTTCCTTTCGCGTCAAATCAACCCGCCGCAGCGACAGATTTCGGCTGTGAGCCGAAATCTGGTAGCCCTGGCAACTGTGTTGCCAGGGCTACCCAAGAGGGGTTCCTTTCGCGTGCAATCACCCGCCCACAGGCGACAAATTGCGGCCATCGGCCGCAATTTGCCTCAGCTTGTCGAAAAACCCGTTGGTTTTTTCGACAAGCTGAGCGGGAGCTGCCCTCGCAGCTCCCGCGGACCGCAAGGCGGTCAGATTTCCAGCAGATACCGCTCATACGCGTTGATGATCGCAGTCTCCCCCCGCTGGATCCTCCGTGGAATGCCTGTCCCATAATTTGTGTGCACGTGTCCATGCACAAAGAATCCGGGCTGATACCTGTCCATCAGATCCAGAAAACAGGAGAATCCGTGGTGCGCGTAGTCCGGAGCGTCGCCGTACCCCTGGGCGGGAGCGTGGGCCACCACAATGTCCACCCCGCCCGCCCGGCGGAGTTGGGGCCGCAGACGGCGGATACGGCGGCGCATCTGCGCCTCCGTGTACTGGTGGGGACCGCCGCTGTACCAGATGCTGCCCCCCAGGCCCAGAATCCGTAGACCCCGCACCGTTACCAGACGGTCCTCTATGCACTCGCAGCCCTCCGGGGGGTGGAGGTCGTAGGTCTGGTCGTGGTTGCCGTGGACATAGAGCAGCGGAACGCCGCCCATGGTCACCAGAAAGGACAGATATTGGGAGTGGAGATCCCCGCAGGAGAGGATCAGATCCACGCCGGCCAGATGGCCGGGCTGGTAGTAGTCCCACAGGTATTCGCTCTCCCTGTCGGAGATCAGAAGCACCTTCACAGGATGGGGTCCTCCTTCTCCGGCGGGATGTTGTCCCGGTAGAGCCCCTGGAGGCGGACAATGGACCGGGACATGGGCAGCAGCGCCTCATAGCCGGGGATCGCGCCGTCCACGCAGTCGCAGAGCCAGTCCATGTGCAGAATCTCCTCCGGGGAGAAGAACCGCTCGCCGTTGCTGCGCACCTGGCCGGACTGGTCCCGGACGGTGCGGTGGAAGGGCAGGATGGCGCCGGAAGCCACCCCCTGACAAAGGTACTCCGACAGCTGGCGGACCCCCTCGGGCAGATCCTCGCCGTAGAGGACGCCGATAGCGTGGCTGGCCATACCCCACCAGTAGTTCACCGGCGGGCCGTTCACGCTGTTCAGAGCGTCCCAGCCGCCGCTCAAAATGCTGCGCACCAGCTTCACATAGACGTTCCCCCAGTGCCAGTAGGGAGAGGCCAGGGAGCGGAAGCCGTTCTCCCGCACCTCGCAGAGGCCCCAGGGCTCACAGATCCGGTCCGGGGCGGGCACGTCCCGGTTGCTGATGAGGGACACCCCCTCCCGGGCCAGGGCCCCCATAGCGTCCTCCTCCACGCAGGACCAGCGGAGCTTCAGCCGGGCCCGGGGATTGGTCAGCCGGGCCCCCAGGGCGAAGGCGTTGATGCTGGCGGGGACGCCGAAAATGGGGCTGCTGGCCACATAGCCGATCTCGTCCCCCCGGCTGAGGGCTCCGGCGATGGCCCCGGTGATGAACTTCCCCTCGTAGATCCGGCTGTAGTAGGTGCGGATGCCGGTGTAGGGCATGGAGACGGAGCAGTTGAGAATTTTCACCTCCGGGTGCCGGACGGCAATCTTCCGGCAGGCCCCGATGAGGGGCGGCGTGGTGGCAAAGATCACCTGGGCGCCATTGGCGATGGCCTCCTCCATGGCCGCCGCGGCCCCCTCCTCGGGGGAGACGCCCTGGAAGTTCTGGACAGCGATCTCCTCCCCCATCACCGCCTCCAGGTACTGCCGGCCCAGGTCGTGGGCCCGGGCCCAGTCGCTCTCACCGGCGCGGTGGTTGCTGACAAAGGCGATATGCAGCGGCTCCCGGGGCAGGGCCGCCTTCAGGATACGGGTGAGAAGGCCGGACTCCGTCCTCTCCTCCGTCCCGGTGTTGACGGCGATGGTGTCCGGGTCCACCTTCACATCCGGCCACACCGTCTGCAAGGTTTTCAGCAGCTCCGCCGGGGTACTGCGGTGCAGGTCCTCACAGGAGTAGACCTTCAGCCACACCAGGAGGGCGTCCGCCGCGGTGACGCCCAGATCCGCCCCGCCCAGCCTGCGGAAGGCGTCCTCGAAGCAGGCGAAGTCCGAGACGAACCGGCGGCGCTCCTCCTCCGTCCACACGTGGTCCGTCTCAAAGCCCAGGGCCGCCTGGAGCTTGGGGAAGCGGCCGGTACGGCTGAAGCAGACCCGGTAGAGCCCGGTCATCTGGTAGGCGTGCATGAAGTCGTAGTAGGCCAGCACCGCCGGCTCCTCCGACCAGACGGGAACCATGCGGATCACGTAGGCGGGGATAGTGGGGGCGCTGTAGCTCTTGAGCACGCTGACCCGCTTGTTCCCCTCCTGGACGTAGAAGCGCCCCATGTACTCATAGCAGCGGACGGGGTCCCGGATACCCTCCTCCAGGTGGGCCTGGCACAGGTCCATCCACTTGGTGGCAAACTCGGTGTCGTGGTCCAGAAGGGGCATAAAGTCCGCCGCGAAGGAGCTGCGCCGCCCGGCGGTCTTGGTGCCGGCCACCCGCTCGGCGGGGATCTCGATCACCCCCAAGTCCACCTGACCGGCCACCATGGATTCATTCAGGATCTCATCCAGGACCTGCGGATAGGGGTAGCGCCCCCGGAGCACGCAGTCCTTATAGCACCTGCGGCCCTGCCGCAGAGCCCGGTTGTACTGTTCTACCGCTTCCTGTCTGCTCATAGATGCCTCCTGTTTCGACGCTGTTGACGCGGCGGCCAGACCGCGGAAAGTGTTGTGGGGAACGGGGCGGTGAAATCGACATGCGCCGCCCGCTCTTCAGTGGTATCATATCACGGCCCGGCGGCTTTGAGAATACGTGTTTTACTTGAATAGTTGACAAAATTGGGGACGCAGGCGGTCGTGTACTGCACCAATCCGTGGAGTGAGCCGCCGTCCGCGCGGCCAACGGGCTCAGCGGACCCGCCTGCGCGATATACGAGGCACATGAGAAGCGGCAAAAGGGAGACCAAGAGAAAACAGATCACAGCAAGGCGGAGAACACCGCCGCCCTGACACCCGTCAAGGACAGCTGCCCGGCCGCTGGCGGCTCCGGCGCCTTGCGGATGGGGCGCATCCCTTGCGGGTACACCGAAGCCGCCCCCTTTTTACCCGCCGGTCTTCGCCGCCTCTCACGTGCCTCAGCTATAATCACCCGGAGGGAAGAGCCGCAGTTTCGAGGCATAACAGAGGTACAGGAAACAGCAGCACAGTGCCGCGGCACTGTGCTGCTGTTTCCTCCGGGACTGACCCCGTCTTACGCACAAAAGTCCTGCGCATCTCCGCGCGCGCCTCCCAGAGCCAAGGGAGCCCGCCGGAACCTGCGCGGGGAAAGTGCTGCGCCGGCAGACGCAACAGCTTTGCCGGGAGAGCATCCCCTCCGCAGAGGGTCAAACGTTAAACCTGAACAGAATAATATCCCCGTCTCTGACCACGTAGTCCTTGCCCTCGCTGCGGATCAGGCCCTTCTCCCGGGCGGCGGCCATGGTGCCTGCGCCCATCAGGTCCTCGAAGGCGATCACCTCCGCCCGGATAAAGCCCCGCTCAAAATCTGTGTGGATTTTTCCGGCGGCCTGGGGGGCCTTGGTGCCCCTGACAATGGTCCAGGCCCGGCACTCGTCCTCGCCGCTGGTGAGGTAGGAGATCAGGCCCAGCAGCGCGTAGCTGGCCTTCACCAGGCGGTCCAGACCGCTCTCCGCGATACCGAGATCGTCCAGAAACATCTGCTTCTCCTCGCCGTCCAGCTGGGCGATCTCCGCCTCCAGCTTGGCGCAGACGGGGATCACCTGGGCCCCCTGCTCCCTTGCCCGCCGCTCCACCTGGCGGTAGTAGTCCGTCTCCTCCGGGTGGGAGAAACCCTCCTCATCCAGATTAGCGGCGTAGATCACCGGCTTGAGGGAGAGCAGCTCACAGTCCGGGTACTCCCCGGCGATGTCCGCGCCGGTAAAGCTCCTGGCGGACCTGCCGTCGTTGAGCCAGTCCCGCAGGCTCTCGAAATCCGCCACCTCCTGCAGGTACTTCTTGTCCCCCTTGGCGGCCTTCTTCGCCCGGTCGATGCGCCGCTCCACCATCTCCAGATCCGCCATCACCAGCTCCAGGTCGATGGTGTCCATATCCCGGAGGGGATCGGTGCTGCCCTCCACATGGATCACGTTGTCGTCGTCAAAGCAGCGCACCACGTGGACGATGGCGTCGGTGGCCCGGATGTTGCCCAGGAACTTGTTCCCCAGCCCCTCGCCTCTGGACGCCCCCTTCACCAGTCCGGCGATATCCACGAACTCGATGACGGCGGGGGTTGTCTTTTTGGGGTGATACATCTCGCTGAGCTTGTCCAGACGGCTGTCCGGCACCGCCACCACGCCCACATTGGGGTCGATGGTGCAGAAGGGGTAGTTGGCGCTCTCCGCGCCGGCGTTGGTGATGGCGTTAAACAGAGTGGACTTTCCCACATTGGGCAGTCCCACGATTCCTAATTTCATACTTCCTCACATCTCCTTATTTTTCAAGGGTCTGCGGCTTTTGGGGGATGGCGTTTACACCATTTTCACACCATTTATGCCGCATCGCCGTCTTTCCCGGCTCTTTCATCCTCCCCCTCCGGGGTGGACAGATTGTTGACACGCTGCCCCTGCTCAAATTGTTTGACCCCAGCCGCCAAAGATTCGCCCGTCACATGGACATAGCGATCCATAGTGGTCTTCGAGCCGGCCCATTCTCATCACAGACCTTATAGAGATGGGTGTCATAGCCGCTGTCCCCGGTGGGTTCTCCCGTTTGGAAATTACGAAAAACCAGATCAGCCATTACGAAGGTCTTTTCCCCGCCGGCTCGACGGTCAATCTAAGTTATTGTAACATGAAAGGATCCATTTCTCAATACTGAAATCACCTGATCTGATAAGGGTTTTGCTGATACCCCCCCGCGCAGTATAGCAGGCGCAGACATTCCTGTAAAGAATATCTTGAAATAGAAAACGGGTATTTGCCATTTCAGAAACAGAGCGGTATACTTTGATTACATAGGGAGATAAGAACGTGCCGGATGTGTCAAATATACAAGAAATCCTGCGCGTCAATCAGACGCTGCCGGACACGGTCCACGCAGGCCGGAAGCAAATTGACTGTCTGGATTATCCTGTCTGCCGCATGGAAAAGCAGAACAAATTACTATGATTTACAGGAGGATCACCCCATGGAAGAAAAACTGCCCCTGACCCGGGAGTGGGATAAGACCTTTCCCAAAAGCAAAAAAGTGGATCACAGCAAGGCGACCTTCCACAACCGCTACGGCATCACCCTGGCCGCCGACCTCTACGCCCCCAAGGGCCAGAGCGGGAAGCTGCCCGCCATCGCCTTTGCCCCCTCCTTTACCGGCGAGAGCGGCGGACAGCCCCGGTATGTGGCCTCCCCGGACATCAACACCGAAGACTTCCAGGCAGCGGTGGATTTCCTGTCCGTGCGGGAGAACGTGGACCGGTCGCGAATCGGCATCATCGGCATCTGCGGCTGGGGCGGCATGGCGCTGAACGCAGCGGCCATCGACACCCGGATCAAGGCCACGGTTGCCTCCACCATGTATGATATGACCCGTGTGACTGCCAGGGGGTACTTTGACGCTGAGGACAGCGAGGCTGCCCGCTTTGAGAAGCGCCGGGCCATGAACGCCCAGCGAATCGAGGACTGCAAGAGCGGCAGCTGCGCCCTGGCAGGCGGTCTGCCTGACACGCTCCCGGAGGACGCTCCCTTTTACATGAGGGACTACCACGACTACTACAAGACCAGCCGGGGCTATCACGCCCGCTCCCTGAACTCCAACGGCGGCTGGAACGTGACCTCCGCCCTGTCCTTCCTCAATATGCCGATTTTGCAGTATGCCGGTGAGATCCGCAGCGCCGCCCTGCTGATACATGGTGAGAAAGCCCACTCCTGCTACTTCAGCAGGGATGCCTTTGCCAGGCTGACCGGTGACAACAAGCAGCTGCTCATCATCCCCGGCGCAGTCCACACCGACCTCTACGACCGGATGGATGTGATCCCCTTTGACAGGATGGAGGGCTTCTTCCGGGAATATCTGAAATGAAGCGTTGGAAAAATTGTAATGGAGGGATTTTATGAGACGGACACAGATCGCCTTTTTCATAATATCCATGCTGCTCACCCTCCCCGCCTGCGCATATAGCCCTGACGATACGCGGCCGCCGGAGGTCATTTCCTCCAGCGCACCCGCTGCTTATGGGGCATCCGGCGATATGCCGGTGTGGTCCGACGTGCCAGACGGAGCGTGGTATGCAGAGGCGGTTCAGTACTGTCTGGAACACGGGCTGATGGACGGCACCTCATCCGCCGCCTTTTCCCCGGCCGAACCCGCCACCCGCGCCGTGCTGGTGACGGCCCTCTACCGGCAGGCCGGCAGTCCCGCCGTCCGGCAGGGAGCCGGCTTCACCGATGTTCCCGCCGGCGCCTCCTACGCTGACGCAGTATCCTGGGCCGCTGCCAACAGCATTGCCGGAGGCTATGGGGACGGACGTTTTGGCGGGGAGGCCCCTGTAACCCGCGAGCAGTTCGCAGCCATGCTTTGGCGCACGGAGAAACAACCTGATCCCGAGGGGGCAGAAGTATTTGCGGATCACAGCGAAATTTCCGCCTATGCTGTTGACGCTGTTGCCTGGGCCAAAAGCGCCGGGATTATCAGCGGGAGGGGAAATAACCTGTTTGACCCGAAAGCTGATATCACACGCGGGGAGGTCGCTGTCATGTTATACCGCTGGTTGAATTCCGCGGCCGAAGGTCTGCCCTATGATGGCGTATACCCCCGGCACGAGCCCTGCGGCACAGGGATCGGTGCCATGCCGGGGCGGGTCGTCTGGGCGCACGACCCGGATTCCGTAGATTGGGACGGCGAGGGCTATTGGTGGGAGCCGGACAACTTTAATGAAGCAGTCATTCAGCGCATGGTAGATGCCAGCATTGCCTCCCTGGGCGGACAGGACACCCCCAGGGAGGGCTGGACCGCGCTGTTCCAGGCCCACAACGGCGGCCGCGGATATGCTGCCGGGGAGAAAATCGCCATCAAAGCCAACATCAACGGCTCCGGGGTCATGGATGATGATACCTCCGGCGAGACACGGATGAGCTACACCAACCCGGTTCTGCTGAAGGCTCTGCTGACCTCCCTGGTGGAGGACGCGGGGGTGGCCCCGTCCGACATCACAGTCTACGACGTGTCCCGGCTGTTCCCGGACTACATGGCGGAGCTGTGTACCGGCGGCAATCTCCGGGGTGTGAATTTCGTGGGGCGCAACAATGGTGTGGCGGATGAGGACGCTCCAATCCTCTGGTCACACCAGTTCAGCGGCAAGGTAAACTATCTGCCCGCCTGCGTCACGGAGGCAGCATACGTCATCAACCTCGCCAATCTGAAGGGCCACAGCTACGGGATCACCCTCTGCGGCAAGAATCACTTTGGATCCTTCATCAACGGGAACATGATGCGGCCCCCGGAGGGGGCCAACCTCCACCAGTGGCTGACCCGAAACGAGATGGGCATCTACAGCCCGCTGGTGGACCTGATGGCCAACGCCGACCTGGGCGGCAAGACCGTCCTCTGCATGCTGGACGCGCTGATCTGCGCCCCCTCGGAGGGAGCGTCCATCACCGGGGAGAACTCCCGGTGGCAGCAGGCTCCCTTCAGCGGGGACTATACCTCCAGCGTGTTCGTCTCCCAGGACCCTGTGGCCATTGACAGCGTGGGGGCGGACTTCCTGATGAATGAGCCGACCATCACAAGCCGCAACGGTTCCCTGCGGGACAACGCCACGGTGGAGAACTATCTCCATGAGGCGGGGCTGGTGTCCGCCGCCCCCTCCGGAACCGCCTACACCGACAGCCGGGGCCATGCCGTCGATAACCTGGGCGTCCACGAGCATTGGAACAATTCTGCGCAAAAGCAGTACAGCCGCAATCTTGGGAAGAACGAGGGAATCGAACTGATCTCCTTGGAGCCTGTTTAACATCTCTCAAGACGCCATCCGCCTGATCCGGTGAAAAATTTTTATACCTTGACCCGGATATCCCGCTTCCATGTCTTGGGTTATATTCTTGTTCATAGAGGATGTGGCCGCAGCTTTCCGCTATTTTCTTTCCCTTTTGTCCGACATGCCTGGCAGCCCTGCCCTGATTTTTCCAAAAATTTTCCGCTCCGCCTTGTTTTGCATTTGCTCATGATGTATAATAACAAAATCCCAATCTGGCTCCGTGTTCCTGACAAGGCGCAGACCGCAGCGCCGCAATAGTTAAGGAAAAGCAGGAATAAGAAGCTGTACCAATAACCTCAGCACACATCTGTGCGGCCAAAATTGCCGCTGACTGTGTTGAAAAATCTTGCAATACACAAAGTATTCCTGCGATTTTTCGCCTTGTCATCGACAATTTTGCCTCGCATATCTGAATACTTCGGCTATTGGTACAGCTTCTAAAAAGCGAATTGGGAAATCATAAGCAGTGACCGGATGTGCTCCGCGCGAGGCGTCAGGAAGCTGAGACTCATGAATCAGGATGTAAGGTGATATAAAATGGCAAAAAAGAAAACTACAAAGACTGACAAGAAAAGCAACACTCCATTAAAAGCAACGGCTGCGGAACACGAAGTTCAGGACACTGAAAAGGCCGGCGCAGCCCAGGCGGCGGAAGAAATCAAAGCGGAATCTCCCAAGGTTGCGGAAGAACCGACGAAAAAGCTCCCGCAGCCCAAACCCACCAGAGCGGCCCGGAAAAAACCGCAAAAGGCGGCACACACGGAAGCGGCCGGAGAGCGCACCCCTGCGGCGAAGCCCGCGGAAGCACCCGCGCCGGCAAATACCCTGACAGCGGAGCCCGCGGAAGCACCCGCACCGGCAAATACCCTGACAGCGGAGCCCGTGGAAGCGCCCGCACCGGAGAACAACCCGCCGGCGGAGCCCGCGGAGGCGCCCGCGCCGGAACAGGCCGGCACGTCCCCCAGAAGGAGCGTCGCGTTTATCGGTTCGGAGTGCTACCCCTTTGTCAAAACCGGCGGCCTGGGGGATGTGATGTACGCGCTCCCCAAGGCACTGGTGAAGCAGAACTGCGACGTGAAGGTCATCCTCCCCCGCTATAAGTGCATCCCTTGGGAGTATCAGCAAAAAATGATCTACCGGGGCTCTTTTATGATGGACCTCTGCGCCGACGGCCGGTCTTACTATGTGGGCATCATGGAGTATGTCTGGGACGGCGTGGTGTATGATTTCATCGACAACGAGGAGTTCTTCAACTGGGGGAATCCGTATACCAATCTCGTTGACGATATTCCCAAGTACTGCTACTTTGCCAAGGCGGCTCTGGCGGCGCTGAACTATATGGACTGGGTCCCCGACATTATCCACTGCCACGACTGGCAGGCGGCCCTGGTTCCGGTATATCTGAGGACCCTGTTTGTCAACACCAGGCTGACCACCGCAAAGACGATCCTCACCATCCACAATCTCCGCTTCCAGGGGATCTACAACATTCCCACCATCCGCTACTGGTCCGGGCTGCCGGATTATGTCTTTGACATGGGCGCTTTGAAGACAGGCTATAACGACGCAAATATGCTCAAGGGCGGACTGGCCTACGCAAATATCATTACCACCGTGAGCCAGACCTACGCGGGCGAAATCCAGAGTACATACTATGGAGAGACCCTGGACGCCCACCTGCGGTATCACTCCGGCAAGCTGCGCGGCATTGTCAACGGCATCGACTACGATATCTGGAACCCGGATATCGATCCCTGCCTGCACGCGCGCTACAACACGGCCAACGTGCTGGAAAAGAAAAAGGAGAACAAGCGGAAGCTCCAGGAGGAGCTGGGCCTGGTCCAGGACGACCAGAAATTTGTGATTGGCCTGATCTCCCGGCTGACGAATCAGAAGGGGCTGGACCTGGTCAACGCCATCCTCCCCCAGGTTGTGGACGACTACACGCAGGTGGTGGTACTCGGCAGCGGGGACCGGGTATATGAGGACTCCTTCCGGTACTATGAGCATACCTGCAAGGGGCGCGTGTGCGCAAATATCATGTACGATGAAACGCGGTCGCACAGAATCTACGCGGGGGCGGACGCCCTGCTGGTCCCGTCCCAGTTTGAGCCCTGCGGGCTGACGCAGCTGATTGCCATGCACTACGGCACCATTCCCATCGTTCGGGAAACCGGCGGTCTGAAGGATACCGTGGAGCCCTACGACATGCGCTTCAACTCAGGAAACGGCTTTACCTTCAATCATTACGACGCCGGCCTGCTGCTGGACGCCATCAACAGAGCAAAGGCGTTTTATTTCGATCAGCGCAGGTATTGGGATGAAATGGTTCTGCGGGATATGGAAAAGGACCTGTCCTGGGAGAACTCTGCGAAGCAGTACAAGGATCTGTACCTGAGTTTGACTTAAAGGAAGCGCCGAATCAATCAACGGGTGCGGACTGCCAGCCGAATTTTTCATCTGGCAAGGCAAAAAGCCGCGGGAATCCTGACAGATTCCAAGGTTTTTAACGCAGATCAGGCGGAAAATCCGGCGGCAGGACGTGCACGTGAATTTAGAAGCTGAACCAATAGGCGCAACACACATCTTTGCGGCTAAAATTGCCACTGACTGCGTTAAAAAATCTTGAAATACACCAAGTATTTCTGCGATTTCTTGCCTTGCTATCTCCAATTTTATCTCGCAAAATCTGTATGCTTCACCTATTGCTACAGCTTCTTATTCAGTGGCTCCTTCATAAAAAGGCCGAGGCTTGTGCCAGCCACAGACCTCCGCGGTTCTCTGCAAATAAAGAACGGGTGCTGCTTTGCGGGCAGCACCCGTTCTCTGATTGTGTCCCTTCAGAATGTTCTCATTTGTCACCTGGCTACCGCTCTTTTGCGGTAACTTTCTGATTTTCGAGCATTTTTGTTTCTTTGCATATCAGGGTTCTCCAAGAAGGGGGTCCTTTCGTGTGCAATCACCCGCCCACAGCTGACAAATTGGGACCATTGGTCCCAATTTGTCAGCTGTCCTGCGGCTCGTCCGGCCGGTACGCCAGCACGTCCTCCACCGGGCAGTCCAGAAGCCGGCACAGGTCGTTCAGCGTGGCGGTGGAGATATGACGCCCCTGCTTCAGGGAGTCCAGCGTCCCGCGGCTGAATTTGTAGTGCTTGATGAGGGTGTAGGTCGTGATGCCCTTCCTCTGCATCGTCTGCCACAGCGGGTCGTATGTAATCACGGCCCGTCACCTCCCCGGCGTTTTTTTACATTATAATTGCTCCCGTTCCTATTGAATATTCCCGATATTTCGGGTATAGTAGCGGGGGAGGTGTAGAAATGCGTTATTTTGATGGATTGCTTCCAGCGGCCTGTCGGGAATGCTTTTCCTTTGCTGGCACGAAGTGGGTGCAAAATACGCCCCGCCTCTGTGACGAATGCGATTTTGCGTCAGAGATGTTCCCGGTTCTCACGCCCCGGGGAAGATTGGATCATAAACAATGGGCGTTGTTGGAGGAAGGAACACAGCCGGATGGGAGGATTTAGCGGCGCTTATCGGTGCGGTTCGGCAAACCGTCGCACCCCGTAGGGGCGGGCATTGTCTGAGCGCTCTATCGGGGGGGGGCGCATGCCGGGCAGGGGCGGGTCAAATTGACAGGGAAGCCGGCGCTGTGGTATACTCGGGACACATTCAGTCCCCTTCTATCGCTGCGGCCAGGCGGGGGCGGGCGAAGGATGAACGCGCCCGCCGGTTTCGCCGGCGGGCGCCCTGCTATTCGACAAAAAACGCCAAAGGAGGCGAGGCCATGCACCGCATTTTGATCGTGGAGGACGACCGGCCCCTAAGCCGGGGCATCGCCCTGGCCCTGGGGGAGGCCCTGTTCACCCACGCCGGCACCCTGGCGGAGGCGGAGACCGCCCTGGCGGACACCCCCTTCGACCTTGTGATCCTGGACCTGAACCTCCCCGACGGCAGCGGTCTGGATCTCCTCCGCCGCCTGCGGGAGGAATCGGAGACGCCGGTGCTGATCCTCACCGCCGACGACCTGGAGAGCGACGAGGTGGCGGGGCTGGAGGCCGGGGCCGACGACTACGTGACCAAGCCCTTCTCCCTGGCGGTCCTCCGGGCCCGGGCGGGCCGCCTCCTCTCCCGCCAACGGACGGCGGCCATCTCCCTGCCCCCCTTCCTCTTCGACTTTGCCGCCCTGCGCTTCACCGTGGACGGCGCGGCGGTGGAGCTCTCCCGGACGGAGCAGCGCCTCCTGCGCCTTCTGGTGGAGAACCGGGGCCGGACCCTGCCCCGGGACCTGCTCCTCAGCCGGGTATGGGACGGCGGGGAGTTTGTGGACGAGAACGCCCTCTCCGTGGCGGTGCGCCGCCTGCGGACGAAGCTCCCCGGCGCGCCCATCAGGACCGTCTACGGCGTGGGCTACCAGTGGGAGGTGGGGGCGTGATGGAGGCGTTCTGCCTGCTGCTGGCCCTCCTGGGCCTGGCCGTGGCCCTCTGGGCCCTTCTCCGCACCCGCCGCCTCACCGCCCGGATGGACGCCCTGCTGGACCGGGCCATCGCCGGGGGCTTTTCGGAGACCGCCTTTGACGAGAGCGCCGTCTCCGCCATCGAGGGGAAGCTCTCCCGGTTCCTCAGCGGCTGCACCAGCGCCAACCGCTCCCTGCGGGAGGAGCGGGAGAGGATGGCCGCTTTCCTCTCCGACATCTCCCACCAGACCCGGACCCCGGCGGCCAACATCCTCCTCTACGCCTCCCTGCTGGAGGAGAGCGTCCCGGCGGCGCAGCGCGGGCAGGCCGCCGCCGTCCGGGAGCAGGCGGAGAAGCTCCGCTTCCTTCTCGCCCAGCTGATGAAGGGATCCCGGCTGGAGGCGGGGATGATCGCCCTGTCGCCGAAGATACGGCCGGTGGCCCCCCTTTTAGAGGAGACGGCCGCCGCCGTCTCCGCCGCCGCGGAGCGGCGGGGGGTGCGCCTCCGCCTCCGCCCCACTGACGCCACCGCCTGCTTCGACGGGCGCTGGACGGCGGAGGCGCTCTTCAACCTGGCGGACAACGCGGTGAAGTACACGCCGGCGGGAGGCGAGGTGACCCTCTCCGCCGCCGCCGGGGAGCTCTTCTGCCGCCTTGACGTGGCCGACACCGGCCCCGGCGTAGCGGAGGGGGAGCGGGCGCTGATCTTCCAGCGGTTCTACCGGGGGACGGACTGCCGGGAGACGGAGGGCAGCGGCCTGGGGCTGTATCTGGCCCGGGAGATCGTGCTGGCCCAGGGGGGATATGCGCAGGCGCGGTGTCCGAAGGGAGGGGGGAGTGTGTTTTCGCTGTACCTTCCGCGGACGGGGGGGCGTGAAGAGATAGGAGTTAGGAGATAGGAGATAGGAGATAGGAGATAGGAGATAGGAGATAGGAGTTGAGGTGGCCGCTTTGGCGGCCGGATTTCATTTGTTTGCCTTCGGCAAAGGGCGGGAGGGAACTCTACGGGGACGTTCTACTGACAGTAGGGTGACTTTTGGGAGTCTTGGGGGTATGATGGGAGTACTAAAATGAAGGAGGCGGGCGTATGGAACGGGAGGCAAATGGGGAGAGGAATCCCTCTATGGGGGCGCTGATTCGTGCCGCGCGGGTGGAGCGGGGGCTCAAGCAGCGGGAGCTGGCGGAGCGCCTGGGGGTCACAGATAAGGCTGTGAGCAAGTGGGAGAATGGCGGCAGCTGCCCGGATATTGCCCTTCTGATCCCCCTGGCGGAGATTCTGGGTCTGGAGGTTACGGAGCTCCTCCAGGGGCGGCGGCACCAGGATGCGCCGGATCTGGAGGAGCTCGCCGTGCGGACCCTGACCTACTCCCAGGAGACCAGCCAGCGGCGGCGGAAGAATCTCCGCCTATGGCTCTTTGGACTTCTCAGCGGCCTGTTCCTGCTGTCGGCCATCGTCTGCTGGATTGTGGATGTGGCGGTGAACCACAACCTCACCTGGTCCCTGATTGTCTGCTGCTCCCTGGTTCTGGCCTGGGCGGTGCTCCTGCCCCTGCTCACCGTCGATAAACGGCCCGTCCTCTGGTCCCTGGCGGCCCTCTCCGCCGCGATTCTCCCCTACCTCTACATCCTGGGCGACCTGTTGGAGAACCCCTGGGTGTTCCGCTTCGGCCTTCCCATCGCCCCGGCGTCCATGCTGTACCTCCTGGGCGTCTACGCCATGGCCCGCCTCTACCGCCGCCGCAGATGGCGCGCCGCCGCGGAGATCCTGGACTGCACAGTGGTTCTTTCGGTCTACATCGACTTCATCACCTACGCCTACCTTGGCAGCGAAATCATCTGGGCCGACCACCTTATCACCATCGCCCTGGCCCTGGCCTGCTACCTCGTTGACTACCTCCTCCTCCACCGCCAGAGAGAAAACTGAAAAAGAGGCTCCCGGTCCCCGGTGAGCCTCCGTTTTTTTATCCCTGTCCGATCCCCCCTTTGCCGCAGGCAAACAAATTAAAATCGGCCGCTGCGCGGCCACCTCAACTCCTATCTCCTATCTCCTAACTCCTATCTCAAACAAATTCTGTCCACCCTGTCATCTTCCCGAAAGATTCTGGAAAGAATGTTGTGCTACACTGTTCCCATCAACAGCAAAGGAGCGATACTATGCCAATCCTGCAAACCAAAGACCTGCGCAAGCACTACGGCGCGGGGGACACCCTGGTGAAGGCCCTGGACGGCGTGGACCTCAGCGTGGAGCCCGGTGAGTTCGTGGCCATCGTGGGTACCTCCGGGTCCGGCAAGTCCACCCTCCTGCACATGCTGGGGGGCCTGGACCGGCCCACCTCCGGCTCGGTGACAGTGGACGGCAAGGACATCTTCTCATTGAAGGACGAGGAGCTCACCATCTTCCGCCGCCGGAAGATCGGCTTCGTCTTCCAGTCCTATAACCTGGTGCCGGTGCTCTCGGTCTACGAGAATATCGTCCTCCCCATCCAGCTGGACGGCGGGCGGATCGACGAGCCCTACGTCCGGCAGGTGGTCCAGACCCTGGGCCTGGAGACGAAGCTTCAGAACCTCCCCAGCCAGCTCTCCGGGGGCCAGCAGCAGCGGGTGGCCATCGCCCGGGCCCTGTCCACCAAGCCCGCCATCCTCCTGGCCGACGAGCCCACCGGCAACCTGGACAGCAAGACCAGCCTGGACGTGCTGATGCTCATGCAGGTCACCGCCCGGAAGTTCGCCCAGACCATGGTGATGATTACCCACAACGAGGAGATCGCCCAGATGGCCCACCGGATCGTCCGCATCGAGGACGGCCGGATTCTGGAGCGGTAGGGGGGAGACGCCATGAGAGTTTCCAACCGGAAATGCGTCCGCACCCTCAGCTGGCGGAGCCTCTGGGCCGCCCGGACCCGGAACGCCGTGGCGATTCTGGCCATCGCCCTGACCACGGTGCTCTTCACCTCCCTCTTCGCCATCGCCTCCTCCATCAACTACTCCTACCAGCAGGAGAACTTCCGCCAGGCCGGCGGCGACTGCCACGGTACCATCAAGGACCTCACCTGGGAGCAGGTGGAGGACCTGCGCACCGACCCGCTGATTCAGGAGAGCTTCGCCCGTATGTTTGTGGGGATGCCCAGCGAGGTGCCCTTCAACAAGTCCCATGTGGAGCTGAGCTATTTAGAACCCGCCGCCGCCCCCCACCACTTCTGCGTCCCCGCGGAGGGGACCCTCCCGGAGGAGGGCACCGACCAGGCCGCCACGGACACCCACGTCCTGGCCCTCCTGGGCGTGGAGCCGGAGATTGGGGCCAAGTTTACCCTGACGTTCAACCTGGATGTCCTCTCCGGTACGCCCACGCCGGTGACCCGGACCTACACCCTCTCCGGCTGGTGGGAGTACGACAGCGCCGTGGTGGCAAACCACGTCCTTCTCCCCCGGTCCGAAGCGGAGGCCCTCTGCGCCCTGGGCAGCGGGGACCCCGCCTCCCTGACCGGCAAGTGGACCTTGAACATGATGTTTGAAAACGCCCTCCACATCGAGGAGGACATATTGCAGGTGCTCCAGAACCACGGCTATCAGCACGAGGACCCCCAGGGGGAGGACTACCTGAAAATCGGCGTGAACTGGGGCTACGCCGGGGCCCAGCTGAGCCAGAATTTTGATATTACCACCCTCCTGGCCATTGCCGTCCTGGTGCTGCTGATTACCTTTACCGGCTACCTCATCATCTATAACGTCTTCCAGATCTCCGTGGCCGGGGACATCCGGTTCTACGGCCTTCTCAAAACCATCGGCACCACCGGGAGGCAGCTCAAGCGGATCATCCGCCAGCAGGCCTGGCTCCTCAGCGCCGCGGGCATCCCCCTGGGCCTGCTCTTAGGGTTTTTGATTGGGAACAAGCTGACGCCGGTGATTATGGCGCGGCTGAGCTATAAGAGCACCTTCGTGTCCTTTAACCCCTGGATCTTTATCGGGGCCACGGTGTTCTCCCTCATCACCGTGTTCCTCTCCTGCGCCCGGCCGGGGCGGATGGCGGCGAAGGTCTCCCCGGTGGAGGCCATCCGCTACACCGAGGGGGGCCAGAGGAAGGCCGGAAAGCGGGAGAAGACGCGGAAGGTTCGGGGCGGGGCCTCTCTCCCCCGGATGGCCTGGGCCAACCTGGGCCGCAGCCGGGGAAAGACCGCGGTGACGGTGCTGTCCCTGACCCTGGCGGTGGTGCTGGCCACGGTGACCTACACCTTCGCCGCCGGCTTCGACATGAACAAGTACCTGGCCCGGAACGCCGATGTGGACTTCATCCTGGGCCACGCCAACTACTTCCAGTCCGGCGCCGGCTTCCGCACCACCGATGAGGAGGTGCCGGAGAGCGTCATTGCCAACGTCGCCGCCCGGGGCGGCATGGAGGAGGACGGCCGGGTCTACGGCGGCGTCTCCGCCGTCAAGCAGTTTGTCACCGAGGACTGGTACCGGCAGGGGATTGGCCGGTATAACGCCCCGGAGGTGGTGGACAGGATGGTGGACTCCGCCGCCCACCTGCCCAATGGCCTTCTGGAGGCCGGCGTGCAGCTCTACGGCATGGAGGACCTCCCCCTGAGCCTGCTGGACGTGCTGGACGGCGACCTGGCCCCCCTCTCCGACCCCTCTCAGAGGGCCATCGCCGCCGTGTACTGGACGGACGACTACAACGCAACCGTCTGGGGCAGCAACTGGGCCAAGCTGGGGGACACCGTGACCCTCCGCCACGTTACCGAGATGGAGTACTTCTACCGGGACACCGGGGAGGTCTTCACGGACGTGGACGCCGCCATCGAGACCGGCCGCCCCTGGGGGGAGCGGGCCAAGGTCTACGAGGACATCGACTACACCGTCTGCGCCCTGGTGAACATCCCCAGCACCATCTCCTACCGCTACCGGACCTTAGGCTCCGACGAGTTTATCTTAGGCGCGGAGCGGTTCAAGGGGGACACCGGGACGGAGAGTGTGATGACCTACCTCTTCAATACCAGTGATGCGGCGGAGGACGGCATGGAGACATTTCTAGCCCGGTACACCGAGAGCGTCCAGCCCCTCTACGACTACGAGAGCCGGGCCACCTACGCTGCGGAGTTCGAGGGGTTTCAGCGGATGTTTCTCACGCTGGGCGGGGCGCTGAGCCTGATCGTGGGCCTGGTGGGGGCACTGAACTTCATCAACGCCGTTTTGACGGGCATCCTCTCCCGCAAGCGGGAGCTGGCGGTGCTCCAGTCCGTGGGCATGACCGGGCGGCAGCTGAAGACCATGCTGGTCTTCGAGGGGCTGTACTACACCCTCCTGTCCCTCCTGGCGGCCCTGGCGCTGACACTCTGCCTGGGTCCCCTGGTGGGGAGCGCGCTGGGAAGCGTCTTCTGGTTCTTCACCTACCGCCTGACCGTCGCGCCCATTCTGCTGCTCCTGCCGGTGTTCCTGCTCTTAGGGGCGCTGGTGCCTCTGCTGACCTGCCGCGCCATGGCAAAACACACCGTGGTGGAGCGCCTGCGGACGGCGGAGTGATTTTCACCCGTTCAAAACGGCAAAAAACCGATTCAAACCGCGCGAAAACCGCGAAAAAGGCCCCCTGTGTTGCACGCGGATCTGCAACCGTTCCGCCCCCGTCCCCTATCTTCAGCACCCCCCGCCGCGCCAAGCGGCAGGGGGTGCTGTGCTGTCCGTTCCCCCGCCGCCCTCCCCCCAGATTTTTCCAGTAAATGGAAGTCCCGGGCCGACGCCGCCGGACGGCCCGCTGCGCTCTCCCGACGGAGGGGAGAGAGAAGGGCTTCGGAAAGCCGGCCGGACAGGGACTCGGGAGGGCCTCTCGGGCGGAGGCCCGGATGCCTCCCGGCCTGCTGCCGCCTTCCTGACTGAAAGGGGGAACTGACTGTAACTGTTTTGTAATACTTCTCGGCATTTTTGGCATAATGCGGCATAGAAATGGAGACAGAGGTTGACCATAAAATGCGAATAAATTGTAAGATTTCATCGAAAACTTGACAAATGCTTTTTTCTGCGTTATACTCTACCAAGTTTTTAGAACGGTAACAAAAAGTAACAAACCGGTTTACCGCCCCGGCCGGGGAGGCTATACTGGGATGGGTACGGATTGCTGCCGGAAAAAAACGATCAGGAGGTTTTCTTATGTTTACACAGAGCAAGCGCCCGCTGGCCACCTGGCTCAGCCGGTTTGCGGCCGCCGGGGCCCTGCTGGCGCTCTTGATTTTCGCGGGAATGGTCCGCTCCCCGGCGGTGGAGGTCTCCGCCGCCCAGCGGGAGGAGGAGACCATTCTGGACAGCCGGGAGGAGATCTTTGTCACCACCAGTGCCAGCCTCACCTCCCGCAGCAGCGCCGCTGAGGTGACCTTTCCGGCGGGGGCGGAGGTGGTGATCCGATCCACGGACGCCGACCGGACCGCCGAGACCCGGGAGGAGACGGTGGAGCAGCTGCTGCGCCGGCTCCGCGTGGAGGTCAGCCCCCTGGAGATGGTGGCTGTGGATCTGACCGTCGAACCGATTGAGATTGTTATCGACTCCCAGCTGGTCCTCTACGAGGTGGACGAGGCGATCACCCCGGGGGAGGTGGTCTATGTGGACAGCGACATCCTTCCCACATGGTGCGAGCAGGTGGTGGAGCAGGGCCACGACGGCGTGAAGCGCACGGTCTACGAGGTGGTCTACAGCCAGGGGCAGGAGGTCTCCCGCCAGCTGGTGGAGGAGACGGATACCCAGCCTGTGACCACGGTGATCCGGCGGGGCACCCTGGAGAACTTCGCGCCCAACCAGGAGGCGGTGGCGCAGATTGTCACCAACGAGGATAAGACTGGCGCCATTCTGCTGGAAAACGGCCAGAGCGTCACCTTCCACGACGTGATCGAGATGCGGGCCACCGCCTACTCCAGCGAGGATCCGGGGGTGGGCAACCGCACCGCCTCCGGCACCCCGGTGCGGGTGGGCGCGGTGGCGGTACAGAAGGACCAGCTCCCCTTCGGCACCAAGCTGTACATTGTCAGCAACGACGGGGCCTACTCCTATGGCTTCTCCATTGCGGAGGACACCGGCGGCGGCATCCGGGAGAACCGGATTGACCTGTACTTCAACACGGCCGCCGAGTGCATCCAGTTTGGTGTGCGCAACTGCACCGTGTATGTGCTGGATTGATCGGAACGGCGGAAATAAACCGGCGGGGAGGGGGGAGTAACCCCCCTCCCCGCCTCAGCTTGCCGAAAAACCCGACGGGTTTTTCGGCAAGCTGAGGCAAATTGTGGTCGATGGCCGCAATTTGTCGCCTGTGCCTGAGCCGCGCAGCGGCGAGGAAATGCCCTTGGGGTACGGCGGGTGATTGCACGCGAAAGGAACCCTTCTTGGGTAGTCCCGGCAACTGTGTTGCCGGGACTACCAGATTTCGGCTCACAGCCGAAATCTGTCGCCTGCGGGCGGGTGATTGCACGCGAAAGGAACCCCTCTTGGGTTCCTTTCACACTATCCTCCTTACCGCCATCCTGCTCTGTTGGCTTTTTTGACAGTCTGAGCTGTACCAGCAGCCGAAGTATTCGGCTGCTGGTACAGCTTTTTATACCGGCGCAAACAGTCCGTCCACCGTACACCCCAGCTCCTCCGCCAGGCGGAAGGCCAGGGACAGGGTGGGGTCGTACTTGTCGTTTTCAATGGCGTTCACCGTCTGCCGGGTTACGCCGCAGCGGCGGGCCAGCTCCTCCTGGGAGAGGCCCAGAGCCTTCCGCTTCTCCCGTATAGCGTTCCGCATCTTATCCTCCGTGCCTCCTCCGATAGTAGAGAAGAGACAAGCAGTAGATGATGGCCGCTGCCTCCAGCTGAACCAGGGAATTGGTGGCCATGGACGCACCCCGGACAAAGCTCGTCACCACCGTCAGCAGATGGGACCCCACAGTGGCCAGCAGCGTGAAAGCGCTGGCCTTCCACACCACGATCTGTCCCCGCTCGTCCCCCGGCCGGAGGAGGGAGCAGAGCATGATCCCATCCAGCACCGCAAAAAGAAGCAGCACCGCCATAAGGAAAATCATCGCCCCCAGAGACGTTTCAGTCTGTTCCATATTCTATCCCACCCTTTCCGCCAAATATGTCAAATGTGTTTGACATATTGAAGTGTAGCATGGGGGTGCGGAAATGTCAAGAACTTTTTACATATTCTCTCGCGACTCCCCGGGGGAGGCGCCCTTGAAAGCATTCCGGCGTGTCAAAAGGGACCCCGGAGGGATCCCTTTCATACAGGCAAAACGGCGGTTCGGCGGGAGGCTTATCCGCCCATCCCGGCTCCCTCCTCCGCCTCGCCGCAGCAGTAGAAGGCGCGGGGCAGGCGGAGCTCGTCCGGCCCTATGGTGAAGGCCAGACGGAAGCGATAGGGCAGGTTCAGGAGGGCGCCGTTTCGGTGGGCCTCCCGGCTCACCCGGGCGTAGTCTTCCTCCGTGACGTAGCAGAGGTAGACCTGGAGCTCGTAGTCCTTCGCCCAGATGGCGTCCCGGAGGGCCGCCAAGTCCAGCTCCCGGTTCTCGGGATCGGCGGTGGTGTAGAGGCAGATCTGCACGGCGGGGCCGTAGGCGGTGTCGTCCAGGGCGGCCACGTGGAGGAGCTCCTCCGCCGTGGTGTCCCGGTCGAAGGAGGAGGGACAGACCAGGTAGGGGCTCAGGCACAGCTTGTACTCGTCGAAGACCGAGGCCGCGATGGGGCGGAGCAGCGCCAGCAGCTCCTCCTCCCGGAGGTGGACTAGATAGCCGTCCCTGTAGGTCCCCTCCTCCTCGTCCCACTGGAGGTAGACCTGGAGGCCGGGGAAGCGGGTGGAGCGGACGTCCCCGGTGTCGGAGACGGTGAACTCGTCGCCGTACTTCTCCACGCAGTAGCTGAGGCGGGGGTCGGCGTAGGCGCGGCGCATGTCGTCGGCCAGACGCTCGTGGGCGGGCCGGGGGTCGGCGCAGGCGGCAAGGGTCA
The DNA here is from genome assembly GCA_947383645.1 of uncultured Clostridia bacterium. Lineage (GTDB taxonomy): Bacteria > Bacillota > Clostridia > Oscillospirales > Oscillospiraceae > CAJFPI01. Next base: position 27,084 of record CANDEH010000012.1, read on the forward strand.
GGAGCGCGGCCAGCAGGGCCGGCAGCAGCGGGCGGGGCTTTCGCATGGGGACGCCTCCTCTCTTGCGGGCAGGGCGGTCAGTTTGCCGGGGATGCCTGGACCTGGTTGATCTCGCCGGCGATGTAGCCCTCGCCGTAGAGCAGGTCGTACAGGATGTCCTGATTGTCCCGCCAGGCCGCCGCGCCGGGCCCGTCCTCCTCCTCCAGCAGCTCCCCGTCGGGGCCGATCCAGAGGCTGCCGGTGTGGAACAAGAGTTCCTCCCCCCGCCGGGCCAGCCAGGCGAAGTAGGGGGTGGAGGCCGTTCCCGCCCGGCGGAGGATCTCCGCCCCCAGGACGGTGCAGGAGGTGTCCTTCTCCCCCTCCCCGGCGGAGAAGTTGGTCCAGAGCATGTAGTCTGTGGAGAGCATTCTCTGGTATTCCGGCAGGCTCCAGTCCGCGCTGAGGGGGGCGTCCACGTAGCCCAGCTTGGAGTATACCGTCTCTGTCTCCGACAGGTAGAGGCTGGGTACGTGGTCGCCGGCGAAGACGAGGATCACCGGCTCCTCCACCCGGGCAAAGTAGTCGGTCAGCTTCCCCAGCATCCGGTCCGCGTCGCAGATGCCGTTGACGTAGCACTGGAGTACCTCCAGATCCTCCGCCGTCAGCCGGTCGCTCTCCACTTTCACCCGGTCCTCGCTGTAGCGGCCGGCGTAGTACGGCTGGTGGTTCTGCATGGTCATGGTGTAGATATAGGTGGGGTCCTCCCGGTACTTCTCAAAGAGGGAGATGATTACGTCGGCGCTGGAGCTGTCGTCAAAGTAGCCGCCCTCGTAGGTGGCCCCGGTCTTGAAGGGCTCGAAGAACAGCACCTCGTCAAAGCCGATCTCCGGGTAGTTTATCGCGCGGTTGTACATCTCGCTGGTGTGGGCGTGGAAGGCGGCGGTGTGGTAGCCGTTCTCCTTCAGTACCCGGACGTAGGAGGGGAGCAGGGCGTACTCCTCCGCCGTCAGGTCCGTGTTGGCCCGGTCGGGGCTGAGCAGGTCCCTGGCCACGCCGTTGAAGACCTGCATCTCCACCCAGCCGGTGCCGCCGCCGCAGGTGGTGGTGTAGAACCGGCCGTAGCTGGCCTGGCTCTCCAGGCGGTGGTAGTTGGGGAGGGGGTCGGCGGAGAAGGTGAGATGCGGCATCCGCGTCACGTCGAAGAAGCTCTCGTTCATGACGAAGATGATATGGGGCTTCTCCCCGGCGGGGGTGGGGAGGGCCGCCTCCATCTCCAGAAGCAGCCGCTTCATCCTGAGCTCGCTGTACGCCTCGCTGCCGGCGGCCTCACTGCCCAGGTAGGTGCTTAAAAGGCTCAGCGGCACGCCGCAGGCCCGGTCCCGCTCCACCTGGGTGTCGTGGGTTCGGTAGGCCTCCACGCAGTAAGTGCTGCCGGCGATGGAGACGCCGATCACCAGCGCCGAGAAGGCCAGGCCCGCCCGGTAGAGACGCCCCTCCCTGGGGGCGCGCTCCACGCCCACATCCACCAGCAGGGCGGCGCAGAGAAAGCGCAGCAGGAGCAGCAGGGCCGTCCGCGTATCGGGGGAGACGGTGATCCGGTCCACGGCGAAGCCCGCCACGCCGGCAAACTGGCCCAGGAGGGAGAAGTCCGTCAGCATCAGCGGCTCGCCGTTGATTACCATGCGGTAGTAGCTGACCAGGGTGAGGGCCACGGGGACGGCGGCTGTCAGGAGAAAGCTGAGACTCAGCAGCCGGGTGAGGCCATAGAGGGTCCAGAGGACGCAGAGCAGCAGCAGGAAGGTCAGCGCGGCGGCCCCCCGGTGGCCGGCGATCCAGGCATAGGCCGGCTCCAGACCTTGCAGGCTCACCGTTTGGCAGCAGAGGAGGATCGCCAGGGGCCCCAGAAGAATCCAAACCGTCCGCAGGGCCGGGGCGCTGATCCGCAGGCTCCAGGGCTTAGGCCGGAGGCGGCGCAGCTTGGCGCGCAGGGCCTGCAGGCTGCGCCGCAAACTTTGCAGGCCGGATTGCAGGCTTTTCAGCAGTCCGGCGCACCGGGCTTGCAGGGTGGAGCACAGGCTTTGCAGCTTGGGCTCCAGAGCTTGCAGCAGCCTGGTCCACCGGCTTCGCAGGGTGGACCACAGGTTTCGCAGTCCAAGCCGCAGCGCCCGGAGTCTGGGCCGCAGGGCTTGCAGCAGCTCGGTCCGCCGGGCTTGCAGGGCGGCGCACAGGCCCCGCAGTCTGCGCCGCAGCGCTTGCAGTCTGGGCCGCAGAGCTTGCAGGCCGGACCGCAGTCTTTTCAGCAAAAGCCCGCCTGCACGCTGAAGACGGCGGCGGATGTTGTGCAGCAGTTCCAAGGACGGTTACCTCCGTGGGTGATATGCTAATACTATACCTCACATCCCCCACCCTGTCAATTTTCGGAGAAAAAGTTCACAATTTCCGGGGAAGATCAGAAGTTGAAGCGGGGAATGCCCCGGTATTTGCCGGGAACCTCATAGAAGGGGCAGCCCAGGCCCCGGATCAAAGCGGAGGGCTGGTCGGGGAAGATATGGGCGTTCAGGTAGTCGATGAAGTCCGCCTCGGTGTAGCACACACAGGTGACGCCGTTGACAGTTTGCCGGTACCCGGCCGCGTCCGGGCTCTCCCAGAGCCAGCGGGCGCAGAAGTCCATACAGCAGTCCTCCAGGTGCTCCGCCACGGCGTCGGGGACGGAGTAGAGCATGGCCTCGCCGTCGGCGCTGAGGATAACCTGGCGCATGGGGTACGTCTCCTTTCGCGGGATCTGGCCCTATTGTAGCACAGGCCGCGCCGTGGGGCAAGACCGGGAGGATATAGTCGATTAACTTGAGAGACGGAACGAGGCGCGCCGCCCTGCTAAGGGGCGGCGCGCCTCAGACTGTCAAAAAAGCCGGCAGAGCCGGATGGCGGTAAGGAGGATAGTGTGAAAGGAACCCAAGAAGGGTTCCTGACCCGGGGAATCGCCCGCCCGCAGGCGACAGATTTCGGCTGTGAACCGAAATCTGGTAGGCCCGGCAACTATGTTGCCGGGCCTACTCAAGAGAGGTTCCTTTCGCGTCCAATCGCCCGCCGTACCCCAAGGGCATTTCCTCGCCGCTGTGCGGCTCAGGCACAGGCGACAAATTGGGACCATTGGCCCCAATTTGCCTCAGGTCAGCGGGAATTCCGGAAAACCGGTGGATCCGGGGGCGATGGCGTAGCGGGGGAACAGGGCCACCGGTACGCCGTCCTCACGGATATAGAAGGCGGTGTTCCCGTCCACGGTGGTGAAGCCGCCCTCCTCCGGGGGGAAGAAGTCCGCGGGGTTCTCGCTGATCTGGCTCCGGATGGCGGCGTTGCTGACCTCCACCCAGTTCTCGCCCAGGAGGTCCCGCAAGGTGATCTCCCGGTCCTCCGCCAGGTTCAGGTTGTAGCAGTACCGCTCCTCCATGGCGCTGACCCAGCCCTCCGCAAGGGTGACCACGAAGGAGACATGGGTATCGCTTTGGGACTTGATCTCGTAGTCCACAATGACATCCATCTCCCGGCCGGCCCACTGCTCCTCGGTGCCGCCGGTGGCGAAGAAGGCCCCCCGGTAGTCCTCCCAGTCCTGCCGGGCCCGGGCCAGGTGCTCCTCCACTTTATCCTGGATCACCGCGTTGACCCGCTCCGCCAGCGCGCCGTCCGCCTCTACCTGGGGAACGGAGACGGAGTAGTTGATGTCGTCCTCGGTTTTCTCATAGCTGACAAAGGTCAATATGCGGAACAGTCCGCCCAGAACGGGCACGTCCGCAGCGGCCTGGGCCACCGTGGGGGACACGTTCAGCCCCGCGATCAGCAGCGCCAGGCAGGCGGCGGCGCTGAGCCAGCGGCGGCGCTGACGCCGGTACTTCTGGCGGGCCCTCTGCCCCTGGCGGATGCCCTCCTCCACCCGCCCGGACAGCTCCTCGGGGATGGGGGTGCTCTCATAGGCCCTTCTGGCCTCCTCAAATCTCTTCATTTGACTCTCCTTCCATCGAAATACGCAGTTTCTTCAAGCCCGTATACAGGCGGCTCTTGACCGTGTTCACGCCGCTGCCGGTGACTGTGCCGATCTCCCGCAGGGTGAGGTCCTCGTAGAAGCGCAGCTTGATTACCGTGCTGATCGCCGGCGGGAGGGCCTCCACCCGGCGCGCCAGGTCCTCGTCCGGCGGCGGCGGGTCCTCCTGCCCGGTCTCCTCCCACTCCGAGAGGGGAACGACCTTGCTCCTTCGGCGCAGGGCGTCCAGGCAGGTGTTGACGAGGATCCGGTAGAACCAGGGACGGAGCAGGTCGGGGGAACGCAGGCTGTCCTGGCACTCCAGGGCCCGGCACACGGCGGTCTGCACCGCGTCCAGCGCGTCCTCCCGCTGGTGGAGATAGCTGTAGGCCAACCGGTAAAACCGGGCCTGCTCCGCCACAAGGTAGGTTGTCAGTGTGGTTTCCGCCGGGGTCTGCATGGCTGAGCATCCTTTCTGAACAGTTTTCGCAAGCTTGCTGTTTGGCGACGTCTGTTATATAGACGGAGCAGAGGGTGAAAAAGTTTTTGGGCTATCCCTCTTTTTTAAATATTTTTTTTAGCCGACACACTTGAGGAGCGGCAAAAAGGAGACGAGAGAAAATGGGACACAGCAGGGCGGAGGACACAGACACCGTGACGGTTGCCAAGGGCGGCTCCGCCGCCTTACGGATGGGGCGGACCCCTTGCGGGTACAACGAAGCTGTGCCCTATTTTCTCCGCCGAACTTTGCCGGTTTTCATGTGCCTCGACTATGAAAAGGGCACAGGCCGCGCGTACTCCTCCTTGGGGAAGCTCTTTTGCCGCTCGTGCAGATATAGTCGAATGGGCAGTTACCCATCATGGATAACTGCCCATTGAACTGGAAGCTATATGCCTGATCTCATATACAAAAGTGGATATGGGTTGCCCTGTTCATCAAACTCTGTTCTCTTATAAACCTCAAATCCCATATGCTCATAGAACCCTTTTGCGAGAGGGTTTTGTTCATTGACGGCCAAAGTATTAACCGAATGCTTTTCTATTCCGTATTGCAGCAATGCCCTGCCCAACCCCTTCCCCCTCTCCTTGTGAGAAATAAAGAGCATCTCAAGATGCTGCTCCGCAATTCCCATAAAGCCAGCAGGAATTTTGTGTTCGTTCTCCGCAATAATTAAATGGGGGATTTCCCGCAATGCCTGGGGCACATACTGCTTAATGGTTTTTATCTCGTCCTCTGACAGGAACAGATGGGTTGCTCTTACAGAACCTTCCCACACTTCCAACAGTTGTTCTATCAACGGCGGCGTTCTGTCTTGTATCTCTATAATTCTCAAATTTTTATTCTCCCTGAACCGCGATTTGATAGTTTGATTATACCATGAAAGCGAAGCTGAATTGGTATAATGAGCCATTTTTTCGGTTGCTCCGCAAGGGGCGAGAAAAAGGGCTCGAATCAAAGTATAATGGCCGCTTTGCGGCTATTATACCATGAAAGCGAAGCTGGAATGGTATAATGAGCCAATTTTTTTCGGTTGCCCCGCAAGGGGCGAGAAAAAGAGCTCAAAATCAAAGTATAATGGCCGCTTTGCGGCTATTATACCATAGCCAATTCACTGCTACATTGTCAAGTGGTGAATTAAAAATAAGGCTGTCTCATAAGTTTTGAGACAGCCTTACAGGTGTACATTTTGTCAATTAGGTTTGTAATCTTTACCAATATCTTTTGATAATTCTATAAGCCTCGTCCCTGCTGGTACCGAATAGACAAGGATATCCCAAAGGCTAATGCATTTTTTGAAGTTTGATCTAGACTGATGTCCTTTCCCAATAGCTAGTAAATCGGGTTCATTTTTTAACGCTAAATTGATAAATTGTAATAAATCATCAGGATCTATTTTTATAAATTCACTTGTAAAAATGCTTGATATTGTCTTACTTAATCCGTGCTGATTATAGTAATCTACTATACAATTCAGTCCGCTATATCCTCTTTTTTTAATAAAGTCCTTTTGGGTTAATGATAGTAAGTCTTTTGCGGATTTATGCAAAGAAAATTTAACTTTGTCGTTCAGACATTCAATTGATTGACAACGACTGATAAATTGTCTAATAGGCCAAATTGTTCTCCCATTATGCAGAGAAGGAATGGCCTCTTTTAGAATCATATCGTCATCATATTGTAATTCAGATAGGCCAATGGCATAGAGGTATAATTCCTCTGCTTTAAGCCCCCTATATCCAACCTTACCAAATTTTCCATAAACACCTACACCCACAACAAAGTCAATGTCTTGACTATCATCTTCGATGTTAGTAGCTATATAAAGTTTTTCTGTTGGCTTGTTTGTTTGAACCAATTCATACAACTGGCTTTTGATGCGGCGGAGTGCCCTGACATCATATTTGACCGTATTATTTAAGATTGCCGAATACAGCGGAGAGTAGTCTGACAATTTTATACTTTCCATCGTAATGGTTTTTCCATTGTCAAAGTCAAACTGTCTTTCGCTGATTTCTTCTTCTGAAACGGCTTCTACCCATTCCACAAAGATTAATCTCTTTTTTAACTGCTCCAACTGGCTATTTTCAAGGCACTCTGAAATTGATCTCAGTATACGACGAACATTGGGATCACTAATACTATACCCCAAAAAAATAATTGGCTTTTCTAAAAATAGTGTCAGTATTTTGGAGCTTAAATATGCACTCTTCCTAATAAATAAATCATAGTCGAAAGAGTTTATCACTATCGATTCTGGATTGGAACAACATCCATGAATTTTATAGATTTCAGCCACTTCATATATCGTCGAAAAGAGTAGTTCATTTTGACCAATATATGGCTGAAAATGATTTTCACCAAAATTCTCCTCCAAAAACAAATCATAATTCGTAGTAATTACACAGCTTATATTCTTATTCCCAATTTTCCTAAATAATTCTATTTCGTGTGCATATTGCTCTTGGATGTTATGTGCTTTATCCCTGAAAAAATCTGCTATACAGAACTTGAATGGGGATATTTTTGCGTCTATTTCTTTTGCATGATCTTCCCTACTTTTTTCATATGTAGATTCTGTGAAA
>CANDEH010000013.1 GCA_947383645.1 uncultured Clostridia bacterium
GTGGCCTGCGAGACCGTGACCACCACCGGCATGGTGATGGTCATGGGCGAGATCTCCACCAAGTGCTACGTGGACATCCCCCACATCGTCCGCCGCACCGTGGAGAAGATCGGCTACAACGACCCCTCCTGCGGCTTTGACGCCCGGTCCTGCGCGGTGCTCACCACCATCGACGAGCAGAGCGGCGACATCGCCATGGGCGTGGACGGCCAGAGCGACGAGGACATCGGCGCTGGGGACCAGGGCATGATGTTCGGCTACGCCTGCGACGAGACTCCCTCCCTGATGCCCGCCCCCATCGCCCTGGCCCACGACCTCACCCGGAAGCTGGCCAGCGTCCGCAAGAGTGGGGAGCTGAAGTGGCTGCGCCCCGACGGCAAGAGCCAGGTCACCGTGGAGTACGACGAGAGCGGCAAGGTCCTCCGCTGCCCCGCCATCGTCCTCTCCACCCAGCACAGCCCGGATATCGCCATTGAGGACCTCAGAGAGGCCATCGTGGAGACCGTCATCAAGCCCACCATCCCCGCCGGCTATATCGACAAGGACACCAGGTTCTACATCAACCCCACCGGGCGCTTCGTCATCGGCGGCCCCGTGGGGGACAGCGGCCTCACCGGGCGGAAGATCATTGTGGACACCTACGGCGGCTCCGCCAGCCACGGCGGCGGCTGCTTCTCCGGCAAGGACCCCACCAAGGTGGACCGCAGCGGGGCCTACATGGCCCGGTACATCGCCAAGAACATCGTGGCGGCGGGTCTCGCCCGGCGCTGCCACATCGAGCTGGCCTACGCCATCGGCGTCAGCGAGCCGGTGAGCGTCCTGGTGGACACCTACGGCACCGGGAAGGTGGACGACGAGAAGCTCAGCGAGATCGTGCGGAAGCTGTTCGACCTGCGTCCGGGTAAGATCATCACCAAGCTGGACCTGCGCCGCCCCATCTACGAGCAGACGGCGGCCTACGGCCACTTCGGCCGCACGGATGTGGACCTGCCTTGGGAGCACACCGACATGGCAGAGGCGCTTAAAGAGGCGTTATAACGCCTCAGCTTGTCAAAAACCCGTTGGTTTTTTGACAAGCTGAGGCAAATTGGGGCCATTGGCCCCGATTTGTCGCCTGCGGGCGGGTGATTTGACGCGAAAGGAACCCAAGAGGGGTTCCTTTCACACTATCCTCCTTACCGCCATCCTGCTTTGTTGGCTTTTTGACAGACTGAGGACGCCGCCCTTGGGGCGGCGTCCTCTCTTTTTATTGGATCACGGCCAGGGCTCGGTGCAGGGATAGTTCTGTCTCCCGCAGACAGCGCCAGAGGAGGTAGACGCCGTCGGCGTAGGGATCCCCCGCCTGCTCCAGGCCCAGAACCATCAGCTCCAGGGCGCTTACCGCGCCGCTGAGATGGTCCAGCGGCTCCTCCAGGCCCAGCAGAAGGTCCCGGTAGGCTTGTGTCGCTTGCATAGTATTCCTCCTTGCTTTTTGCCCGGAGGAGTGGTATAGTGAGATTTACCACTTCTCCGGGGTGATTCCACTCCTGTGGGGTTGGTGTTTTAGAGTGTTGGTGCAGCTTCCTACGGCCGCCAACACTCTACTTTTTGTCCAGCTCCACAATCAGCAAGTCAACTCCCTGTACGATCACATCCGTCCGCGATATGCCGCCTAAACGGTCAGCACAGTCCTGGATCTTCTTGAGCTCGCTTTCAGAGATTCGCAGGTTGATCTTATACCTGCGGGCATCTGCGCCTTTTGGGGGCCTTCCGGTTCTTGGGGACACCCATATCACCTCACTTCCGGGCACACATATATTATATAGAGTGTATGCCCGGATGTCAAGAGGGGTTGCAAAAAATGTAGGGGCGGATATCATCCACCCCTACAAGGTGCCGTCTTTTGCCGGACCGTGTCATATTTTTGACACCAACATCCTTGCCTATCATAGCACAGCTTGCTTTTGGTGTCAATACGGTGTCTTTACTTTTTTTCTTCATGGTGTCATAATGACATTAAAAGGAGGCTGTCACCATGAAGAACAACGACCCTTTCACCAGGGATGACCAAACGCGATTCACCATGCGGATCAACTCCGAATTGTTAGAAAAAATTAAAATTGAGGCCGAAAAAAGCAAGCGGTCAACGGCCAAACAGATTGAATTTATTCTGGAGCAGTATATCGCAGCCCTTTCCGCAGAATAAACGCCATCCAGCCGCGGCGCGTGATTTCCCGCCTACTCCGACTGTTTCTTCTTCCTCGGTTTGGGCAGCGGCGTCACCGCCTCGGCTTTTTGCACGATCTCCCGGCTCCGCTCCCCGTCGTCGATGTCCAGGATGTAGTGCTCTTTCGCCCCCTCATAGGGGCAGCCGGTGGGAAGGGCATACTCTGTCAGGCAGTCCAGCTTTTTCACATACACCGTGCTGTCGCACACGGTGAGCACGGGCTTTTCGTTGACATAGAGCATGTACTCCCCGAACATCTTCCGGTACCGCAGGACCCCGACCCCGGCCAGCTGGCCGCAGACGTACTCCATATACTCCGCCGTGGTGGCCATATACTACACCTCCCTGCGCAAAATATCCTCTATCGTCTCCCGGCGGACGGCCAGGTAGTCCCGCTCCCCGTCCAGCATGACGATGGGGGGCCGGGGGACGGCGTTGTAGTTGGAGGCCATGGTGTGGTTATAGGCCCCGGTGGTGCACACAGCCAGGATGTCCCCCCGCTTCAGCGGCGGCAGGGGCACCTCCTCCTGGATCATGTCCCCGCTCTCGCAGCAGCGGCCCGCCACGGTGTAGACCCCGTCGCTCTCCTGGTCCAGGTGCTCCGCCGCCAGCACGGTGTAGGCCGAGCGGTAGAGGGCGTAGCGGGGGTTGTCGGTCATGCCGCCGTCGATGGCCACGTAGCGGCGGTAGCCGGGGATGGTCTTCACCCCCTGGACCGTGTACAGCGTCATCCCCGCGTCGGCCACAATGCTCCGCCCCGGCTCCAGCAGCACCATGGGTTCCCGGAGGCCCAGCTCACCGCAGAGGGCGCGGATGTGGGCGGCCACGGAGGCAATCTCCCCGGCGATGTCTACGGTGGGGTCCTCTCCGGTGTAGCGCACGCCGTAGCCTCCGCCCAGGTTCAGCATCTCCGCCTCATAGCCTGTGCGCGCCTTCACATCGGCGATAAAGCGGAGCATGATGTCCGCGGTGTCATAGAACACGGCGCTGTCAAAGACCTGGGACCCCACATGGGCGTGGAAGCCCCGGAGATCCACGTGGGGCGCGGCCAGAGCGGCCAGGGTGAAATCCATGGCCTGTCCAGTCTCAATAGACATGCCGAACTTGGAGTCCACCTTTCCGGTGGCCACCGCCTCAAAGGTGTGGGGATCGATGCCGGGGGTCAGGCGCAGCAGGGCCCGCTGGCGGACACCCCGCTCCCCGGCCAGACGGTCCACGGCCTCCAGCTCCTCCAGACTGTCTATTATAAAGTACCCCACGCCGCAGTCCATGGCGTAGCCGATCTCGGCGTCCGTCTTGGCGCTGCCGTGGAAAAACACCTTTTCCATGGGGAAAGCGGCGCTTTTTGCCAGGGCGATCTCCCCGGCGGAGACCACATCGGCCCCCAGCCCCTCCTCCGCTGCAATCTCATAGATGCGTTTGCAGGCCAGGGCCTTGCTGGCATAGAGGGGAAGGGCCCGGCCAAAGCCGGCGGCCATGCTCTCCCGGTAGACCCGGCAGTTTTGGCGCAGGCGGCGCTCATCCATCAGGTAGAGGGGCGTACCGTATTTCCGGGCCAGCTCCCCGGCGTCCCTGCCGGCGAAGCGCAGCCGCCCGCCGCAGGCGGTGATGTTGTGGCAGATCATAGGCGGATACTCCATTTCTCTCGGTTTGGGCCCCATTGTAGCACGGTTTTGGGCGTATAGCAACCTGCAATATTTCCGAAAGGGCCAGAGGACACGGCGCCGCCGGCCACAGCGGGGCCGCCGGATGATTTTTGTGCGGATAATCGGAATTATCTCTTGACTTTTCCCCCGTCTCCTATTATAATAATTTTTGCTGTTGAGCAACGAGGCCGTGCAGAGGTGGCTGAGCTGGTCGAAGGCGCACGATTGGAAATCGTGTAACGTGTTAAAAGCGTTCAAGGGTTCGAATCCCTTCCTCTGCGCCATGATAAGTTGACAAACCCAAGGGCCTGAAAGTGCCTATTTATAAGGGTTTGTCAACTTTCATTTTACTTATAAATATGGCTCAATTGTTAAAACGCATGTTGGGTGACTCGAACTCCCCACCATGTAAATAATCGCACGAAATTTGGCACAGCCCTTCGGGGCTGTGCCTTCTGCTATCTTGCAATTGAAATTTAAGGAGGAATATGTTACCATGGAACTGACAAAAAGTGAGCAAATCCGTGCTGGGCTTCAAAAGAGCTTCCAAAGCGGAACCTCCGCCAAGGCTTCTACCGTTTGCTATGGCTACAATGTCTCTTGTGCCGGAGAGCTTGTGATTGATCCCATTGAGGCCAACACGGTACTCTTCATCTTTCATCAATTCATGAACGGCGACAGTCTTGGAAAGATCTCTGCCGCATTAGCCCGCAAGGGCATCGCCTCCCCCACCGGTAGAGCCACATGGAGCCGTGAAACAATTTCGAAGTTGCTGGCAAATGAGAAGTATGTGGGCGATGTTGTTTTGGGAAAGACCAATGTAATTAATGGTGTCCAAGTAAAGGCTCATGACGCCAGTATACAGGTTCTCATGACGGCTCATCACCCGGCAATCATCTCTCATGAGCTCTTTAATGCCGTGCAACGGGAGAAAAGCAAACGGAACAGGAGCCGACTGGCTGATAGATAAACTGTTAGGGAGTTGAGATTTGTGGCTACCATCAGAGAGATTCCTCCTCAAAGGAAAGAACTAACCTTAAAGAAGGTAGCCGCCTACTGCCGTGTCAGTACGAAAGATCAAGATCAGTTGGACAGTCTGGCCGCACAGGAAAGATACTATGAAGAACGGATCAAAGCAAATCCGAATTGGCAGTTTGCGGGAATCTATTCTGATGTGGATAGCGGAACCACCATCAAGGGAAGAAAACGACTGAATGCCTTGATATCTGCATGCAGACGCGGCAGAGTTGATATGGTCCTAATCAAATCGGCTTCACGGTTTTCCCGGAACACGGTAGATGCCTTGAAAACGATTTGTATGCTTCGTCGATGGAATGTAGATATCTACTTTGAAGGACACAATCTAATATAACGTTTATATTGACAGCTTCAACATAGTATTTTATAATTTTCAAGAATATAGCGGTCAACCAAAGTGTCATGCAACTATTTAGAGAACTTGGCAAAATACGTTATTTGCAGGAGATATCACATGATGGAGAAAGATATTTGCCTTTGCAGGGTGCGGTGTCAACGCAAGTCCTTATCTGCATTTTTGCAGTTAATTATGGCCGTGACTAAAAATGAGTCCATGGAACCCACGGAAGACTTTTTTTATCAGTTCTTTTCCTATACTGGCCCCACCATCAACAATGCAAATTGGGGGAAATATTTGGAGGACATATTTGGGTCGAAAAGCACCGCGAATGACAAGCAGTGGGAGGAAACCGAGGCAGCAGATTTCAATCAGGCGGACAAAAAGCAACTGATATGCGAGCTGGTCATACGCCCGGAAGACGACCTGTCAAACATCCAGTATCTGCTACTAGGCATTCATGCGCTGTTCCATAATGGTATCCCCTGCACGGTGCTGGTTTCCGGCGGCAAGCGCGGCCCCAGCAGGTATACTCCGTTAGAAAACGGCGACTATTTCCGCCTGAGCCATCAGATGTACTTTTATGCGCCGTTTTCTACCGAAATACAGGAGCTGCTTGATATATACGACCAATTTTTTGTGTGTTCAAAAGGCGGCGGCGATGGCAGAGACTATCACTGGATTGTCCTGCCCAGAAAGTACTCAAGTACGGTCTATTTCGGGCGGATCATTCCCCAGATTCCCATTACTCATCAGTCCTATCATGCTCTGGTCAGTTCATATAACTCGGATCCTAGCAAAGAATGGCAAACACAACTGCGTTCATTATGTGTAGGGTATTACAACAAGCTCACGGGGATTTTCAAAACAAACAAAAGCGTCATAGAAAACTACATGAGCAGCGACAGCTATTTTGAAACGGCGTTGTTTTTAGCTCTGTGCTGTTATATCAGTGAAGACCCGCTGGCTGTGACGGAAATGGATAAACAGGATATCGATTCCTTGCACGAAATCTGCATGAACTTTTCGCAAGGTATTTTGCAGCTTGTAGATAATGTTGTGAGCCATGTATTGGGTGACAACGAGGACAACGGGTGTGGAATCCTCACCGTCCGTTTTCGTAAGGCGGGCGATGCACAAAGGCTTTATCTGGCAGATTCCCAGGTGTTTCAAAGCGTGGACTATTTTATGGAATTGTACCTGACCGATCTGCAATATGGAAATTTCATGGGTATTGTGGATAAATTCAAGGACAACGTAAAAAAGCGCAGAGACGCCCATAAAACTGCCCCGGGCCAAAGGTTGGTTCATTCAAAATTTTATCTTTCACAAAACCTGGACCAAGCAGACGCATTGATCGAGGAAGAGCCCCCGTATCTGCAGAAGGATTTGAGAGCGTATATAGAAACTACAGAGTGCAAAGGCGTTTCTCTTGCGAATTTTTTTGACGAAGGAGACTGCGAACCGTTTTTTCACTACATCTCTGCGGCGGAAAATATTGCTTTCCATTACGGGCTACCGATTCTTAACAGCGTAGTACTGTTGCAAAACGGCTATCTCCATGTGCAGAGCGGAGACGGTGAGAGCAATATATTTGATAATGTGCAAAAGTCTAGTCCCAATAATGCGCAACCAGATAGTTCCGAAAATGCGCAAACAAATAGTCCCTATCGCAAAATCGACGACCTTGTTTGGAATCACGGAACGGCGTTTATGGTGTACATGCCCCTAAAGTCACGGAAGCCCATTGGAGAATTTGATTCTCTCGTCCCGATGAACAACAGTACTGACAGCTTGTATCGGCATCATACGTTTTCTCCGGGGCCAGAATCTTTGCGCAAATTGGAACCCAAAAAGGAAGTTTTGACGCTTGCGCTTAAGGAGCAAATTAAAAAGGATTTCGATGGTAGCGGAAGCGAAGATGTACAAATTGGGGTCATAGACTGCGGCCAAACTATCAGCGCCTTAAATTTACCGCGGCTTGACGCCTACGAAATCATCGTAAAAGCGCTTTTCTTGTATTTAGCGGATGCGGACGCAAATATTGACAAGCTAGCATTAATCAATATCGCTCATGAATATGATGTCATCAAGCTGTTTCGCTTGTTTGCTCTATTTTTTAATAGGGCGGGAAGAAATGAGCTCCTGTCAAAAGAAAAGAGCCTCTTCCTGGTTGACTGTAACGGAAAAGTCGATATCCTCTTTTATGGCAACAATCTAAAAAGCATTTGTGACAGCTTGTCCTACAGCCGTCTGTACGGAGGGACAGCGGAAGATGCGATCAAAATCATTCAGTATCTGCTGGAGGGACGCCATGTGTAATCCTCGAAATACCGCGACGCTGAGAGAGTCTTTCTACTCTCTTGAGCTTGAAAGAGAAGCAGACTGCCGAAAAGAGCCTGTTTGGGTAAAGAAGTTGCGCAACATCCTGTGTAATGACATTCACCAGAAATCTCTGGGCTGCCACATATCGAACACCCACATTACCGTGGGTTCAGGCACAGTACACATGGGCTCATTTTTTGAAGCGCAGATACTGTTTTCCCATGCAAAGTGGATCGATCGCTTCGCAAGGTGGCTGGAGGAGGAGCTGAAGGAAAAGACAAAATCCCCCTGTCTGATCGTCGGCTATGAAACCTACATTGAACCGGTTCTGGCAAACCTAAAAGCACGAAATTCCAACATTAATTACTGCATTTATGAGGAGCCCAAATATACCCAGCGCGATAAAATATCGAAGGAGCGTTTAAGATATCTGGAAGACTCTTTACTGAACAAGTCAGGGAACCTCAATTCTAAAATCAAATCGGTGGTTTTCCTTTGCGGTATTTCGTCGGCCTTAAGCACGCATGAGAAAATGAAGCGGCTGTTTCTAGAGCGTATCAAAGAATTAAATGAAAAATCGACGAGGAAAGTGCCACTCGAAGAAGAGCAGTTCTCCCATTACACCATTGTGCAGATTCTCTCCACCGACGGCGACCACTTTGAATTGAAGCAAAATGTAAAGCTGTGTTGGGCGCAGAAGCACAATATAGTTACCTACTGTGACTCGTCAACCAACAAGCAATTTACTGTGCGCTATCTCGTAGACGTGTGTGCGGAGTGGCAGCTGGCCAAAAGCTGCAAGTGGTGCTTTCCTGACAATCATCTTCAAGAAAAACCTCTGGTCACAACCGGCGAGACATCCGTCATTCCGGTGCAGCGAATAGGCATGACTCTTGAAGAAGGGCCGAAGTCCGGAGAAGGGCGCTTATCCGCAGGCGAGTCAGTATTCTTCAAGCGAAACAGCACCGGAGCATTTAGCTGTCAGGACTACCTTTACTACAACCATGTTGAACGTGGAGATCATCACTTTAGGTTCTACATCCGTACCAGCAAGTTTTTGGACCATGTGTTAGAAAAGAAGGAATTTTCGGATTTCTGCAACTCCATCAGAGAAAAGCTGCCTGAAAAACTAGAGGACTATGTACACATCATTCTAGCGCCGCTTCATTTCAGCAACGACAGATTTCCTCATGAGATAAACCACCGGGTATTTGACAATATGGCCCACGTGATTTCCTTTGATCCCAAAAGAGAGTACCGTTCAAATTTCGAGACGAAATACTCAAATTACGCCTATGTACTGGAGCAGATCAAGCGTTTTAATCAAGGAATTTCAGCCTCATCATCCGGCCAGGAGGCCCCGAAGATTTGCTTCTATTACGTTGATGATGAGATTATTTCCGGAAACACCTTTTTTCGGGCAAAGTCCTTTGTATCTTCTCTCATGCGGAAATACTCGGACGTCGGCTTGGAGAAAGCCAATTCCTATGAAATCTTTTCGGCGGTAATTACACTGATTGACCGGTCATCCAGCAGCAGCAAGCTGAATTATGTAAATAGCGCTGAAAATTATCACAGCTTTGTTCACTTTTCCATTCCCTCTCTCCGCAATTACGGAGACGCGTGTCCCCTGTGCAAGCAAATCCAGGAGGCCCAAAATATATCGGATAACTGTTGCCTGAACAGTACGGCTCAATATTGGAAGCAGAAAGAACGGCATTTGCGCGTCAGGACTCTGGACGACGAACGTGAACAGATGAAGTCTGAAGCCGAAGAAATCCGGCGGCGTCATTTTGTCCGGCTGTATTGTGAAAACATGTTGTGGGAAAACACGATCTCCCTGTGGACTGAGGCTGACCTCATATCAGCGTATCTTACGACCATCAGCAAGGTGTTTCAGAAACTGCGTCTGAAAGACCAATATGAATATCTGATCTCTTTTATCAAGGCGTTTTCTCGGCCGTTTTTACATAACAAGGAGGACGGCAAAAAGGCTGCGCTAAAACTTCTCCTGCTGTTCCTGGATGGACTGCTGGACTCAAATCCACAGGACGCCGCACAGCTTTCCCCGGATGACCTTGTCAGGAAATGCGCTGAGTCCTGTGCAAACAAACAGTTGTTATCCAAAAAACTGCTCAAAATCAGCAGCAAATCAAACAAGCCTATGGAGCCTATGGACCCCGAGGATTACATCTGGGAGCGTTATTCTTTGCTCTGCATTTTGGTTTCCTGCCTGTCCGCCGTCGATTCCACCTACCTGCTGAAGTCCGAGCATATTGAAAAGCTGTGTGACCATGTCGCCCTGCTTAACCCGGAATTTAACCGCTTTGCGCAGAAAGCGGACGTCCATGATAAAATTCCTGGCTTTTACACGGTTCTGGTCAACAATTTTAAAAAATTGATCTGCGGAGTAAGCGGGCATGAAAAATCCAGCTGGGCGGACGGCGGACTGTGGGAGCTTCTAAATAGCACGGAGCGTCCCGAACGCATGGATTTATACAAAGTTCTTTATCTGGAAAACACGCAAAAGCTGGCGGAAAACAAAGCGCTGGCGAATACAATACATGATATCACTCAGCAGAGCGGCCAGAACACCATAGCGAAGTACCAGCAACTGAGCAGTGTGCTGTCAAATGCAGTGGAAAAAAGCGCCATCTGTACCTTTTACGCGGTTTACAACGGCCAGATTATTGAACTGACCGAGAGCGTTCGGCCCTTAACAAGAGGCGAAGCTTTTGAGAGGGAAGCTAAGGAAGCCTTGGAGCAGCTTGGATATTATGAGAAAGGCGGCTGTTTCTGGATCATTTTCCAACCGGAGAGAGCTTCCGATAATATCAGCCGTGCATACCTGAGGCTTCGCTTTCGCCAGTCCGACGTTAGCAATTTCCAAAAGGTACGCCAGCTCCTGATTCTTCGCGCGGAAATCCTGAAGATCATTCAGGCGGACATGGAGACCGGCGCCTTGAAAACCGCTATTCAGGCCCAGGCCGCGGAATCCATTCTGCTGACAGACAAAACCCAGTCCCACGGTCAGTCCAACGATATTAATCAACTCTTCGAGCTCGTGCGCAAACAGTTTGAGTCTTCAAAAGTATCATCCGAGGGGCGCCTGTCCGCAGATATGTACAGCGCCTACGGAGCAATTAATCTTTTTATGAATCGCTGCATCGCATTTGGCGCGACCAAAGCCGCTATGATAAAGTACTTTATATCCGATTTGCCATCGGCCTCTGCCATTCAGCCGTTTTCACCACTGCTGCAGTCCCTCACGGAGGAACAGGCGAAAACAGTACAAAGCGACATCCTTTCCTATCTGAATATCCTTCAGGACAAGGAGCAAAAATATATCGAGTACATCAAGCAGGATCTGAGAAGGAAACGCGCCAATGCTGGAAGCGAGCTGACCGGCGCCGCAAGAACCATCATTGAGGTCAAAAATCCGGAACTCTTTCAGAGAATCTCCCATGTGCCGTTCCTGATCAACATCTCCGGGGCCAAGGTCAGCGCCATCGCACTGATCGGCATCATAGACGTCTTTATCCGAAACGCGATCGAGCACGCGGGAACAGGCTGTAAAATCTGTATCTCATGCAGTATGGGGGAAGATATTGTGCCGAAAGAAGGAAGACATCCCAATGCGGATTACTCCCGCTCTTACAAAATCTCCGTGGAAAACAATATCGCCCCTGACATAGCAGCGAAGCGCTCCCAAACGATTGGTTTTACAAAATTGTTCCTGACGGAATATCTCGAGGGACTTCCGAAACAGCCTCGGTGCTTTCCTCGCTTCTTTTCAATTAGAATGGACAAACCAGATGGGCGGACGTTTTGTTCTCAATTAATATGTATTGCTCCGGAGGTAAAGTAATGAAAAAGCTGATTTTTATCGATGATTTGCGCGAGGTCATACGGCCGCAGCAGGATGAGATGCAGCACATACTCGATCTAGACGACAACCGTGAGGTTGAAATTGAAAGCATCCAATGCAACATGGCCGGTGTGACGGACTGCTTGGATGACAAGGGGGAAAAACAGCACGAAGGCGAGGACTGCTATATCTCCATCCATAAAAAATTAGACGACATCATGGAAACCATTAACCAGGCAACCGCAGAGATCCCAAATGACGCAGATCGGGTTGAAGTGGTGATTGACCTCTATCTAGATGACAAGGATGAGACCCTAGGAGTGAAGCTGGTAAAATATATCCTTAAGCATATGGACCGCAGGGACTGCTTTGAAGCACGGCGCTTTTTGATCACGGTTACGTCTTCCTATGTAAGCTCGGATTTTTCTGACCTGTTAGACAAATTCTTATCAGCTGATGAAAGAGACCGTGTGATCGAATGCTACCGCCCGTTTTTTAAGAATCAAGAAACCAATCAATTTGTAATAGACAAGAACTTCACAGCATTTCCGGAGTTCTATTATTCACATCGCTGTGAAGACAGCGGCATTCCTCCAATGATAAACAAACTGCTGCTTGACAAAGAAAGCGTTCCTGGAAATACCGGCACCTATTATGGCAACTACTTTGGCCTGATCTATGCAAGACTTTACAAAAATGAAGGGAATTGAGTTAATTCAATGGATATTAAAACCTGGAATGCCCTGCACAGCGCCATTGATAAGCTGGCAAAAATTGAGGATAATCATATATACTGCCACTACGCCTCTCCCGCAGCCTTTGTTAGCATATTTGACAGCTACATCAGAAAGCACGAGCTCAAACCCATCACAGAATGTACCATGCGGGCAAGCCATATACGTTTTTTGAACGACTCAAAGGAATATTTTGACGGGCTGAAGTGGTTGCAGAGATTACACAAAGGGGAAACATTCCGTCCCGACAGTTTAAGCGACGATATATACAGCATTTCCTTTTGCGGAAATGAAGACCTGCTGAGCCAATGGAAGTGGTATGGAAAAGACAGCGGGATTGCCATTAGCTTTGACATGAGTAATATACAGTATAAATACTACGATGTAGAAACGAGACTTCCGGATGTGGATACCCATACGAAACCCCTGCCGGTAAAATACAGTGACGACGCAAAAAGAGCTTATTATGAAGAAATTGATAGCCAATGCTGTGAGCTTCAGTTAAACCAAAAATCTATGCCGTTCCGCAGCAACCTGTTCGTACCGTTTTGCAAAGATGAAGGCTTTGTGGAGGAAAAAGAAAGTCGTCTGATTTTTTACAACGTTGATGGAAAGTCCGTGGGGATCAAACCTTTTGATATCCAATATATTCCTTCAGGAAACACTCTTAAGCCGACTCTGCATGTGACCTTCCGTGCAATAGACGAGAGCAAGGGGATCATAAAGAGGCTGACAGTTGGACCCGGCCAAGATCAGGAGTTGGTTTACCACGCTCTCATACATATCATGGGGGGAGCACTCCCTTCCAGTGAAAGCAGCAAATCAGAAAAAAACAACGGTAAACTTGTGCTCAACGGCGTGGAAATCCGAAAATCCCGTATCCCCTTCCGGGGATAATTGAATTAGTATAGGAGTATTGAACAGTTTTACTGGAGTAGACAATACTCCTATACTTATTTTATCTCGGAAAGCCTCGCACTGCCAGGCTTTTCTGTTTTGATTCATTATTCGCAAAAATGGACACCTCAAGGCTGAATGTTTGAGTATGAGGAAATGACGACCGCATCTTTTTTGTCAACACTAGACACTGAAAAGGAAAAGGCAGGGCTTTTGCCCTGCCTTTTCCTTTTCAGTGGGGACCTGCGGTCCATTTGACATGCTCGGGGCGAGTGAATCGCCCCTGCTGTTTTTCTGAGACGCAGATTCGATGATAGGAGTAAAGCACAGATGGCGTGACGGTCTGTATCGAGGCGGCACGTCAAGTGTTGCTTTTGCCGCGGCCCAATCAACGCGCCCGCTTGTGGATTGACACCTCGCTTTTCATTGGGGCCTTACAAGCTCTCGGCAGGGGACTGACATATGGCCTCCCGCCGGCTTGCCGGGGCCCTGCCGGTTGACACAAGAGGATGCCGCCCCGGAACCCTTTAGGGAAGCGCCGATTGAATCAGCGTCTCCTCAATTCCGGGGCGGCATCCCTTCGTGCTGCTTTTATCGTCGGTCGGCGTATCGCTACCGGTTATACACAAAATGGCTCCCCATCAGCTCGCGGTAAATGGCGTCGCACCGTGCGGCCGCCTCCTCCGGCAGGGGACGGTCGTCCGCCGCCTTTAGATTTTTGGCCATCTGCTCCGGTGTGCGCACCCCCACAAGGGTGGAGGAGACAAAGGGGCGGGACAGGCACCACTTCAGCGCCAGCTCCGTCAGGGTGAAGCCGCAGTCCGCCGCCACCTGCGCGTACTTGTCAATGGCGTCGAAATTCGCGTCGTTCCAGTAGCGGTCATGGTGCTGCTTGTCAAAGTCCAGCCGGCTGCCGGCCACAGGGCCGCTGCGGCTGTGCTTTCCGGTCAGCAGCCCGGCGGCCAGGGGCTGATAGACAATGATCCCCACCTGGTGCTTGTCGGCAAAGGGGACAAACTCCTGCTCCAGCCCCCGGGCCAGCAGATTGTACCCCATCTGGGCAAAGCAGGGGGCAATCAGGCACCGCTTCTCCGATTCGGCGATCATGTCAGCCATCTGCCAGGCGGCGTGGTTGCTCACACCGAAGTAGCGCACCTTGCCGGAGCGGACCAGGACGGTCATGGCCTCCAGAGTCTCCTCCACCGGCGTGACGTAGTCCGGCTGGTGCATGTAGAGCAGGTCGATCCAGTCCGTCTGGAGCCGCCGCAGGGAGTCCTCGATCCCCTTTACAATGTGGTATCGGCTCAGCCCCCTGTCGTTGATTCCGGGACCCTGGTAGATCCCCAGCTTGGTGGCCAGGACGAAGCGGTCGCGCCGCCCCTTCAGGACCTTGCCCACCGCCGCCTCGCTTCTGGTCTCCCGGTAGAGGTCCGCGGTGTCTATGAAGTTGACGCCCGCCTCGACGGCCATATCCACCACCCGGGCGGACTCCTCAAGG
Source organism: uncultured Clostridia bacterium (assembly GCA_947383645.1). Classification (GTDB taxonomy): domain Bacteria; phylum Bacillota; class Clostridia; order Oscillospirales; family Oscillospiraceae; genus CAJFPI01. Next base: position 14,550 of record CANDEH010000013.1, read on the forward strand.
GGGGCCTCCGCGCCGAAGGGCTCTGTTCCAATGCAGAGGGAGGACACATAGAGGCCTGTCCCCTGTAAGACGTGATAGTCCATAAGACAGCCTTTCCTTTCCGTGTTTTTAAGAAAGCGCCGAATAAACCTCCGCATATGTCGATTTAATCAGCGCTTCCTTTACCCTGTCAGACGAAAAATCTGTCTGACAATCCGCGCATGTCGATGGAAGCAGTGTCTCCTTAATAGTAGGTGCTGGCCTCCGCCACGAAGTCGCTGTAGAGCTGCTCGGCGTTTTCTCCGCCCACCTCATAGAACGCGCTCACTGCGCCCTGCGCCAGCTCCCGGAAGTCGGCAATCGCCTCGTCGCTGAGGGCGTTGACCTCCATGCCGTACTCCTTCAGATTCACGGTGGCGGCGTCAATCAGCTTCTGCTGCTCCTCCGCGTAGTAGGGACGGGTCTCCTGAACCGCCTCCAGGAAGATGCCCTGGATATCCGCAGGCAGCGTGTTCCAGAAGTCCTTGTTGAACACCAGCGACGCCACATAGAAGTCCGCGTTGGCCAGGGACAGGTACTTCTGTACCTCGTAGTACTTCATGTTCTCAATATACTCCACCGGGTTGACCTGGCCCTCCGCCATATTCAGCTGTAGGGCGCTGTAGAGCTCCGTAATAGGGATGCTCACCGGGTCTGCACCGTAGGACTTGTAGGCCGCCGTGATGATGGGGGCGGACATCACGCGCATCTTGATGCCCTTCATGTCCGCGGTGTTGGTAATGGGCCGCACGGAGTTTGTCCACTGCATATAGCCCTCATCCAGCCAGTCGATTACCACCAGATTCTTGTCCGCAAAGCAGTCCACGATGGTGGTGTTGATGACCTGGCTGTTGTAGAGAAATTCCTTCGCCTTCTCCAGGTTGCTGGGGAAGATATAGGGCATGTTGAAGATGTTGCCCTCCGGCACCATGGCGCCCACGTCGCCGCAGGAGATGAAGCCGAACTCCACCGCGCCGTTCTGGATCAGCTCGCCCTGGTTCGCGCCGCTGCCCAGCTGGCCCAGGTAGTAGATGTCCAGCGTCACCCGTCCCTCCGACTTCGCCTCCACCAGCTCCTTGAACTTCAGCGCGTACACGTCCTGGGTGCTGTTCTGCGTCTCGTCCAGGGCAAATTTCAGCTGATAGGTTTTCGTCTCGCCGCCGCCGTCCTGGGTCTGCCCGCCGGCGGGCTTGGAGGAGCACGCCGTCATGGTGAACAGCATCAGGGCGGACAGCGCGCCGGCCGCCAGTCGGATAAGCCTCTTTTTCATGTCGTTACCTCCTGATTTTCATAGTATTTAAGTCAGCATCGTGCTGATTTGCGGAACGAACACAAGCAGGATACAGTAGGCCAAAAAGATGATCAGGTAGGGCCAGACCCCCTTGAGCACCTCGGTAAACTTCTTCTCAAAGAGGACGCAGGCCGTAAAGATATTCGCGCCGAAGGGGGGCGTAATGGATCCCAGACCGGCCTGCGCGACCACCACGATCCCCAGATGGATCGGGTCGATGCCGGCGGCCACGGCGATGGGATAGAGAATGGGGATGACAATCATGATCACCGGCATGCAGTCCACAAACATGCAGGCTACGAAGAAGATCAGGCTGGTGATCAGCAGCACCATGGTGCCGGAGGGATTCAGCTGCAGCACGGCCCGGGTGAGCATGTTGGGGATATTCGCGTAGGTGATGACCCAGGAGAAGACCTGTCCGGCGGCGATCAGCACCATGATAGTGGCGGTGACAATCGCCGTATTGTAGGCGATGGGCAGGATATCCCGGATCCTGATGGAGCGGTAGATTACCAGCTCAATGAAGACGGCGTAGAGCACGGAGAGGGCCGCCGCCTCCGTGGGACTGGCAAAGCCGGTGTAGATGCTGCCTAAGATGATGGCGGGCAGCCCCAGGCTCAGCAGGGCCTCCTTCAGGCTGACGAGCCGCTCCCGCCAGCTTTTGCGGGACTTTGTCGTCAGATGATTTTTGCGGGCGTAGAGATAGTCGTACACAGCGAAGACCAGAAGGAGCAGCAGGCCGGGGATAACACCTGCGATAAACATGTCGGCCACCGATGTGCCGGTCACCACGCAGTACATAATCATGACCACGCTGGGCGGAATCAGGAAGGCAATATTGGAGGCGGCCATCATCATGGCCACAATGTGGGAGTCCGAATAGCCGCTGTCCAGCAGGCCGGGGCGCAGCGGTTTGCCCACGGCCACCATGGTGGCCACGGCGGATCCGGAGATTGCGCCGAATACGGTACAGGTGGCCTCCGCGGTGATGGCGAGGCCGCCGTGGATGTGGCCCAGGAAGCTGTCAATGAGGTTCAGCAGCCGCCTGGCGGCCTGACCGTGCACCATGATCTCCGCCGCAAGGATGTACATGGGGATGGCCAGCAGAGAGGAGGACTGCACCCCCACCATCAGCTGCTGCATAATCATGTCCAGCCCCAGCTGCGGGAAGTAGAGAATCGCCACCGCCAGCGGCGCCACAATCAGCCCGATATACAGGGGAAAGCCCGCCAGCAGGAATACGAACAGCAGAATAATCAGCACAGCGGTCACAGCGCCTCACCTCCCTCCGGGCTCTCCGCCTGCTCCGCCTGGAGGAGGCGCTCCACCTGCTCGTCCACCGGAGGCTCCTCCGCCTTTTCCGACCCGATGTAGATGGTCTCCCGGTCGGTGATGCTCAGGAGCATGGTGATAAAGTACTGGATCACACCCAGCACACAGCCCACGGGGATGATGCCGGCGCTGAGGTAGACGGGAATCGCCAGCACAGTGGTGATCCGCTTATAGGTGTACACATTGACCGTATACTGGAAGGACAGGCAGGTGATCCACAGCAGCAGCACGCAGAGCAGGAAATTGGTGAGGATGTTGGAGATGCGCTTTGCCCTGTGGGGGAGCTTGTCATAGATGGCCGTCATGATGATGTGGCGGCCATTTCTTGCGGCATTGCTCAGGCCGATAAACGTGACGACCAGGATCAAAATGGCGCACAGCTCCTCGGTGGCGTGGATGCTGCTGTGCAGCATGGTGCGGCCGATCGTGTTGCAGATCATCAGCGCCGTTATGCACAGGATAGCGGCGGCAAGAATAAAATTCTCGACTTTGCCCAGGATGTGGTTCGCTTTCAGCAATGTTTTCACAGACGCCTCCTTTTTGCCCTCCCGCCGGGAGAAGCCGTACCGGCCGGCGGGGCGCACAGCTTCCGAATTCCTCTGTCCTCAGCCCAGACGGGGCAGAACGGAGTCCAAATAGGCGATCTCCGCCTCGATCCGCGGCAGGTCCCCCCGGATCTTTTCCGCCAGCACGCCGGCTATCGCCTCCATCTTAGCCAGCGCCGGCTCCTCGTCCACCAAGGTGCACTTTCCATGCTTTACCACCATCCGGCCCTTCACAAATACCGTGTCCACCGCCGCGCCGCCTTCGCCGTAAACAATCTGCGAGATCAGATCCTGCGCCGGGCGGAGAGCAAAGCTCTTTTTCGGGTCCAGGAGCACCATGTCGCAGTCCTTTCCCTCCTCGATAACGCCGATTCGGCTGTCCTGCAGCAGCAGACGCGCTCCCCGCTCCGTGGCCATCTCAAAGACCTCCCGCGCACTGATCCAACTGCGGTAGTCGGGCTCGCTGATCTTGTGCAGGACGGCGGCCACCTTCATGGTTTCCAGCAGGTTCTGGTTTCCGCCGCCGTTGGAGCCGTCGGTCCCCAGAGCCGGGAGCCAGCCCAATTTTCTGTAGGTGTTTACCGGCGCGACCCCGCTGCCTAAGAACATGTTGCACACGGGGCAGTGGGCAATGGTGACGCCCCGGTCCCGGGAGAGCTTCGCATCGTCCTCCGTCAGCCAGACGCCGTGGGCAAAGCTGGTCTGCGGGGTCAGGCATCCGATGTCGTCCAGATACTGCACCATAGACTTGCCGTAGAACAGATGGGCCGTGTTGCGCTGGATCGCCGTCTCCAGGACGTGGGTATGAAAGACGGTGCCGTAGTCCAGCGCGCCCCTGATGCACCCCCGCAGCAGCTCCTCGCTGCTGCGCTGGGGGCCGGAGGGACCGAAGCCCACCGAGATACGTCCGTCGCGGCCGTTCCACTCCCGGATCAGGGCGAGATTCATGTCGATCAGATCCGCCGCTGCTGCCGCCTTCGCGGTCTGCTCGCTCCGGGGGTACAGGTGCTGGAAGACGGGGAGGGTCTGGTAGTAGGTGCGGTCTGTGATCATCGGCACGACGCAGGCCCGTATCCCCACGTCCGCATAGGCCTGCAGCGCGGCCTCCAGCCCCTCCGCGCTCTGGGACAGCTGATCCAGACAGGAGGTGATCCCGCACTTGAGCATCTCAATCGCCCCGGCCAGGGTGTTGTAGTACACGGCCTCGGGGGTCTGGTAGGCGCCCTGGGCCCTGATGTGGAACATCATCTCCTCCAGGGGGTAGTTCTCCGACAGCGCCTTTGTCATATTGGCATAGGAGTGGGTGTGGGCGTTCACCAGACCCGGTATGCCAATCATGCCCGCCGCATCCACCACCTCCGCGTCGGCGCAGTCCGACGGACATCTGTCCAGGATGGAGAGGATCCGCCCGTCGCTGCCGACAACCACCGCCGCCTTTGTTGGACCGCTTCTGGCATTGGCGATCAGCAGTACATCTTTGATAATCAACATGTCCATGCCTCCTTTGATTCCGCGCTCCTCCGCCTGCTCTGTCCATACCGCCGGGGAGACGGCGGGTTTGCACAGCAATCCGCAGACTGCCGCCTGCTTCTTCATACAACTTGTCTGACTATCATTATAATAGCAGCAGGAAAGTCTGTCATTGTACGCAGGATACAAAAGCGGCGGCAAAATTTTGTACCGTCAGAGCTTGTCCTGTCTCTGAAAAAAGGATACAATACGGGAGAGAGGCCCGCTCTCTGTCGGATTTGCCCACAGTGCGCCGCCTTGGCGGGGGAGGAGGACATCCATGAAGCTGACAGTTCGGGACATTTTGCAGTTCAAGGTATTTCAGGAGGCGGTTCTTCTGGCGGGGGCCTCCGGCATCGACCGGGAGGTCGCGGTGGCGAACATCGTCTCCACGCCCAACATCGCCAAGTTCCTGAAGGGGAAGGAGCTGCTGATTGCCAGCGGCTTTACCTTTATGGACTCCCCCCGGACCGGGGTGAAGCTGGTCCACGCGCTGGCAGAAAAGAACGTGTCCGCCCTGTCCCTGCGGCCGGACGCCTACATGGAGAAGGTGCCGGAGGATATTATAGACGCCTGCGACAGCTGCGGTCTGCCGCTGCTGCTGCTGCCGGCCAGCGTGCCGTATATCGACTTTATGATGCCGATTTTCGAGGCAATTATTAACAGCCGGTATGTGACGCTGAAAAACACCGGCTATGTCTACAACACGATTATAGATATGATCCTTGCCGGGAAGAATCTCACCGACATCTGCGCCCTGCTGGGGGACATTCTGTCCCACACGCTCTCCATTGTGGACAAGTCCGGCGTATTCCTCACCAGAGACGAGGAGGACCTTCCGCCAGGACGCAAGACGGAGATCGCCTATATCATTTCATATATCAAGAATCTCTCCCCGCCCTACAGCCGCGTCCTCCCCCTTGGCCAGATACCGGACACACATTACTCCCATGCGGTGCCCCTGGTCACCTCCACGGGGATCGACGGCTACGTGCTGGTGCGGGACAATGCAGAGCCGCTTACGAAGTACGCCGTCTCCCTTTTAGAGCAGGCGGCGCCCCTGATTGCGCTGGAGATCATCAAGTCGAATATTATCTTTGAAACGGAAAAGCAGCTCCGGGGAGAGCTGCTGGACTACCTCCTCTTCACGGAGGCCGCGGACACCGCGCTTGCGCAGCGCTGGGCCGCTGATATGAACTTTACCTTCCGCAGCTGCATGCAGATATGGAAGTTCTGCCTCCGCAGCCGCTCGGATTACACCCGTCAGTCCGTCTCCCGCCTGCGGGATGCCGGCCGCACCCTCCGAAACGCCGTTCAGAACGACATCTCTTTCTGCTTCCAGCACTCCGCCCACTCCGTTTTGGTTACAGAGCACAATAGCAGCCTGATTCTCCTCCTCTCGTGGGACGGCCCCGTGACAAGAGGGACAGACTACTCCTCCGGCAGCCTGGAGAGGATACTGGACCAGCTGAACGGATCCAACGACTTTCCAGCCCGCGTCTCCGTGGGATTGGGACGGCCTGTGGACGCCATTCGGCTCCTGCCGCACTCCCTGTCCGAGGCGGAGACGGCCCTCCAGATCGGTCAGGTCGTCCGCAGGTCATGGGCTGTATATCCCTTTGAGTCCCTGGGGGCCTATGCCGTGATGCACAACCTGAAAGGAAACAGCTTCTCCCGCGACTTTGTAAGATCCAATCTTGAGGGCGTCATGCAGTACGACACAGCGCGGGGGGAGCTGCTGCTTGAGACGCTGGAGCTCTATTTCTCCAACGACTGCAATTACGAAAAGACGGCGGCAGCGCTGGACGTACATCGCAACACGGTCGTCTACCGGATCAAGAAGATCGAGGAGCTGACCGGACAGCGCCTCGCCAACAGAACCCAATCCTTTCATTTGCAGCTTAGCCTTGTTCTCTACCGCAGCGCATTTCCCGATTTGTTTGGGGAAACGGAATAGCGCTGCCGCCGCAGAACACAGAGGGGGCCGGATCGAATATGATCCGGCCCCCTCTGGCACTTTTTGTCTATTTCTCCAAATAGGACGAAACAAAAGACATCCGCCCCCATGGTGGTTCTGTGCCATGGAAGGTGCATATACTCCCCCGCACTAACACAGCTCTGCGGTGTACGCCTGCCCGCAGCTTTTATAGGGGGAAAGCGCGGATCCTCCGCTCCGTCGCTATTACCTTGTCATAGGTCCGCGACATATTGTGGATGTTTTGATGTAAATAATGCGGAAGGGGCGATCCCAGTGCTCAATTCAGTCCAGCAGCACCTCCGCTGCATGATCCTAACCTGAATGTTCGTTATTTGCGCTGTTGTCAAGGACGGTTCCACCATGGCGGATTGGGGCATAGCATCAAAAGCCCTCCCCGGAGATAGGCAGCCCCAACATCTTTTCCTCGGCGTTTTCTTACATTTATCACTGGCGCTGACAGCCGCCGAGGTCAATTTAAAATTGTAAGAAAATGCCGGAGAAATTTTGCCGTTTTTGACGGGGAAGGAATGGCGCGGAATTATGTGGAATATTTGATAAGCAGAGGCGGGGGAAAATCCTTTCCCCCGCCTCTGCTTTGTTAACTGTCTATCTGCTTTTTCCCTTTTCCTAATGGCACTGCATGCCGAAAGCTCTATGTTTCCTCCGCTTTCCAAGGGACGCTCAGGGCGCGATAGCCCCCCTCGGACCAGAGGATCACCGTGCTGGCGGTGTCCCCCTCGCCGTAGAAGGTCACCTCCGCGTACCGCCGCTCCCCGTCCTCGTCGGGGAGGGCATAGTAGAGAGCGCCCTCTCCATAGGGGGAGACGGCATTGGGAACTCCGAAGCGGGCGAGGAAGGCGTCATAGCCCCGCTCCGTCTCCAGAAAGGCCAAAATGTCCTCCAGCGCCGGGGGCGGCTGGCTTCCGGGGACATAGACGAAAGCCCGGCCGCCGATACGGCAGGTGTCGTAGTCCCCCTCCGCCTCCGTGAGGACGGTGAGGCCGTCGGGGAGGTCCTTCCAGGTGCGATTGAAATCCTCGCTACACCGGACCTTCTCCGTGACGAAGATTACCTTCTGAAGACCCTCGTTCTCCGGGTGCTCCTCGTCCACGACGGTGCAGCGGATGCAGCAGTAGTACCGCAAGCCGCCGGCGGTGACGGGGTACCAGTTGGAGACGCTCCGATAGGCGGAGCCGCCCCGGCGGGTGGAGACGCTGGGGGGTGCGTCGGTGCGCCAGGTCTCCGCAGGGCCGGCGTACAGGGCGAGGAGGGCGTCCAGCATCTCCTCCATGTCGGCGTCCTCCGCCAGGACGGCGGGGGCGAAGAGGGCCTTGACGGCCTCCGCGTCCCGGGCATCCAGGGCGGCGAAGAAGTCCTCCGCCGCGTCGTCCAGGCCCGGCCTGTTCCAGCCGGCGCAGCCGGAGAGGATCAGGAGCGTCGCCAGGAGGGGCCAGAGGAGACGCGCTGCGGCGGCGCGCCCCATGTCAGACGGTCACCTCGTAGCCCCGCTTTCGCAGCACGTGCCGGGCCGCGTCGGCGTTGGTGGCAAACCAGGCGCCGCTGTCCTTCATATAGGCGATGAGATTGCTGAGGGCGTTGATGCGGCTGATGTGGCCGATGAACTGGGGGTGGAGGACGAAATTCAGCATCCGGCCCTCCTCGGCCAGGGCGTCAAATTCGTCCCGCCAGACCTGACAGAAGTCCCGGGCACTGCGCAGGAAGGCGGAGGACTGGTAGTTTCGGTCCACGTACATATCATAGACGGTATCGTCGAAGATGGAGTCCTTGGGCAGCTCCACAATGGGGACCTCCCTCCCGTCGATCTGGTGGAGGTAGGGCCCGTCGCTGTTGCGGTAGTTGGAGCTGTAGATGTAGCCGTGGTCCAGGAGGAGCGGGAGGCTGTAGTCAAAGAGGCCGCCGTCGGGGCCCCGGTGGCCCACCAGGCGCTGGCCGGTGAGATCTGAGATGATCTGCTCCGCGCGGAGCATGTCCCGGTGTTCCGTCTCCCGGTCACTGCTGGTCTCGTGGATGTAGCCGTGGTAGCCGATCTCGTGGCCGCAGCGGCCGATCTCCCGCACCACCTCCGGGTAGCGCTCCGCCGTGATGCCGGGGACGAAGAAGGTGGCGGGAATGCCGTGTCTGTCCAGCATATTGAGAATCCGGGGCATCCCCTGGAGGGGGCCGTAGCTGCCCCGGGGGGCGTTCAGGGTGTCGATGGGGGTGTGGTTGGCCTCCCAGAGGGATTCCCCGTCCAGGTCGAAGGCCATCATCACCGCGATACGCGCACCGTTGGGCCAGTTCATCGCGCTCCCTCCTCTCCCGCCGGGCTGTTCCGGGCGATGACGTAGTCCGCCGCCTGCGCACAGGTGGCAAACCAGGCGCCGTTTTCCCTCATATAGACGATCAGGTCCTCCAGCATTTTGCAGCGGCTGGACCGGCCGATGAGGGCCGGGTGGAGTTTCAGGCAGAGAAACTTGTCCCCCTCCGCCCGGCGGCCGTTAAACTCGTCCTGCCAGATCTCCCGGACGGCGGCGTTATTGTAGGAGGCCTTGTGGTGGGGCGCCACGAAGGTGAAGAAGTAGTAGGGCAGGTCCTCCAGCATGGGGTCGGTGGAGAACTCCGCCAGGGGCTGCTTTTTTCCGTCCTTCTCATAGAGGTAGGCCCAGTCGCAGCACCTGGCCGGGTTTGCCGCGGAGCTGTACCTGTAGCCCCGCTCCAGGAGCAGGTCCACCGTATAGCTCTGCTGGTAGCCGCCGGGGAGGCGGCAGCCCACAGGCTTTTTTCCGGTGAGGGCGGCGATGGCCTCCTCCGCCCGGTCCATGTTCTCCCGCTCGGTCTCCAGGGGGACGGGGGCGCCGTGGCTGTCGTGGAGATCGCCGTGGTAGGCCACCTCGTGGCCGGCGGCGGCGATGGCGCGGACGTGGTCCGGGTACCGCCGGCAGATGGCGCCGGGGACGAAGAAGGTGGCGGGAACGGCCTGCCGCTCCAGCATGCGGAGGCAGCGGGCGAGGCCCTCGTCCGGACCGTAGAGCCCCCGGGATCGGTCGGCAAAGGGGAGGTCCTCCCGGCCGAAGTAGGCGGCCTGGAGGCGGTCCGCGTCAAAGTCGAAGGTCAGGAGGACGGCGACGTTCCTGCCCTCCGGCCATCGGATGCCCTCCCCGTTGGGCAGTGTGGTTTGCATAGGCAGTGCTCCTTTCGTGAATTAGGAATTAGGAATTAGGAGTTAGGAGTTTCGGTGTCGCCTGCGGCGACGGATTGGAATTCCCGGCAGGAGGAGGGGGAGTGTGACATTCTTCCCTACCCTGCCGCACCTGACTCCCGTCGATTTTGCTGCCTCGGCAGCAAAGAGCCCCTTGGGAGAGTTTCGCGTCCGTGTCCTGAGCCGCCAAAGGCGGCAAGAAGATGCCATCGGGGTGCGGACGCGAACTAAACTGAAATCATTTTTGCCGGAAACCGCGTTTTCGGCAAAAATTCCTCTCGCGGAGCGAGCGTCGAGCCTCAGATTTCCCCCGCAGGGGGAAGTCGGAGGGGAGGCGCAGAGCGCAACGGAATCCCATTCGCCGGAAAGCCCAGCGAAGCGGGTTTCCGGCGAGCGCGTAAGCGCCCCTATAGCTGGTCGTTGCGCATGTATGCGGCGATGATGCTGTCGGTCTCGCGGAAGCGGGGGGTTGCCCGCTCTGAGAGGGCGTCGGCCTCCCGCTGGACGTCGTCTAAGACCTGGTCCAGGTCGAAGGTCAGGGGGCGGCGGTGCTCCATCAGGAGCTTGCCGGCTACCATTATCGTGTCCACCTCGTGGCCCCGGCCGGCGTAGACCAGGTTGGCCGCGATGTTGCGCATGGGGGAGGTGATGACCGGGCTGAGGGTGGGCTGACGCAGATCGATGAGGATCAGGTCCGCCGCCTTCCCCGGCTCGATGGAACCGGTGATGTCGCCCAGGCCGATGGCCCGGGCTCCCTCCACGGTGGCCATGCGCAGGACCTTCCAGGCGGGGAAGAGGAGGGGGTCGCCGTACCGGCACTTGTTCAGAACGGCGGCCAGCTTCATCTCGTTGAACATGTTGTGGTTGTTGTTCCCCGGGGACTGGTCGCTGCCCAGACCCACGGTGCCGCCGCTGTCCAGGAAGATCTTCGCCGGGGGGACCTCCCCGTCGATGACGGCGATGGAGGAGGGGCAGAAGATCATGTTGGCCCCCCGCCTGGCCGTCAGGGCTACCTCCTCCGGCGTGGCGCTGGAGAGGTGGACGGCGATGAGGTTCTCGTCGATGACGCCCAGGGAGTCCAGATAGGCCACCGGGCGCATGCCGTAGCGGAGCCTGATCTGCTCGTCCTCCCGGCTGCCCTGGGAGAAGTGCATGTGGACGCGGGTGCCTGCCTCCCTGGCCATGCGGCAGACCTTCACCATCAGATCCTTACTGACGAAGTCCGCCCCCTGGGGGCCGAAGAGGACACGGATACGGCCGCTGTCATGGCCGTGGAAGCGATCAAAGAGCTTCAGACAGGCGTCCAGAGACGCCTGGCCCAGCTGGGGGTAGAAGCGGTAGAGCTCGCCGGGGCCGTAGGACCCCATGTCCACCTCCCGGATCCGGGGGCTCAGGTTGGCCCGGAGGCCGAAGGCCGCGGCGGTCTCCGCCGCTCCCTCCAGATCCGGCCCGTCGTCCCCCACGGTGGTGGTGCCGCTCATCAGGGCCTCCGCCATGGCCAGGCGGCTGCCGGCGGTCCGGGCGGCGGGGGTGCCGGCGGCCTCAAAGGGGGCCACGCCGCCCCACATCCAGTTGGTGATATCCTGGGCCACGCCCCGGTAGACCGCGTGGCGGCTGTGCATATGACAGTCCACAAACCCCGGCAGGAGCACATGGTGCCGCCCCTCCACCGTCCGCCCGGCGGTGTAGGCGGCCTCCAGCTCCTCCCGGGGGCCCACGGCGATAATCTTGCCGGCGTCCACCGCCACGCTCTCCCCGCCGCGGTAGCCCAGGCCCTCCCCGGCCATGGTGTACATGTGGGGCGCGTGGACCAGCAGGTCTATTGTCATCGGGTATTCCCTCCTTTTCCATCTGCCAGCGGGCCCCGCAAGCCCGCCCGCAAGGTGGCTTCATTGTAACAAGCGGCAAGTTTCCTGTCAAGAAGAATAGAAATTTGGTGGAAATACATAAATATTAGTTAGGAATTAGGAATGAGGAATTAGGAATGAATGTGTCCGGCTTTGCCGGATGATTTTAATTTGTCTCCCCATTTCAGTGCACCAAATCCCCGTCGGTTTTGCGGCCTCAGCCGCAGAGAGCCCCTTGGGAGAGTTTGCGGCGTGCGCGCCGCAAAAAAGAAATCATATTTTCCGGAAATCGCATTTTCGGAAAATATACCTCTCGCCCTGCGCAGTGTGCGAGCGTAAGCGAGTGCGCGGAGCAGGGCGCAGTCCCCTTCGTTTGAAGACCCAGCGAAGCGGTCTTCAAACGAGATTTTTCAGGGCTGCGCGAAGTATTTGCATACGTGATCTACAAAGAATTTTGTGATGCTGGAGAGGCGGGCGTTTTTGGCGGTGGCGATGCCTACGCTGCGGTACTGGGGATTGTCGAAGGGCTTCCAGACCACGCGGTAGCGGCCGTTGTCCGCCATCAGAGAGTGCATGATGCTGATGCCAAGGCCGCTCTCCACCATGGCCAGAGTGGTGTGGTCGCTGCTCACCTCAAAGCGGGGCCTGGGGCGGTAGGGCAGGGAGTCTAAAAAGCGGCGGATCTCGTAGTCGTCCTCCTCGTTAATCATGATGTAGGGGGCGTCCTCCAGCGCCTCGATGGGGAAGGTCTCCGCCTGGGCCTGGGGGTGGTCCTCCGGCAGCACCGCCACCAGCATGTCCCGGCGGAGAAAACGGGTGTCCAGGTCGTTTACCGTGGGGAGGCTGACAAAGCCGCAGTCCACCTTCCCCCGGAGAATCCACTCCTCAATGTCGGAGTAGATCTCGCTGTTAATCAGCTCAAACTCGATGTTGGGATAGAGATTCTGGAAGGAGGTGAGCATCTTGGGGATCCACTGGTCGGCGACGCTGGTGAAGGTGCCCACCCGGATGAGGCCGATGTGGAGCCCGTGCATCTCGTTCACTGTGTACTTGAGCTGGGCGCAGTCGGCGCTGATGGCGCGGAGTATGGGCAGCAGCTGTTGCCCGGCGGAGCTGACGGTGATGCCCGAGCGGCTGCGCCGCAGAAGCTCTAAATCCCACTCGCTCTCCAGATCCGCAATCATCCGGCTGACGGCGGACTGGGTGTAGCCCATCTGGTCCGCCGCCCGGCTGATGCTGCCCAGCTCAATGGCCTTCAGCAGCGCCTCGCACTTTTGCAGGTTCATGGGAAGCCTCCTATTCTGAAATGGCCGGACAGGCCGATGGTTTCATTCCAAAGCCGAATATATAATATGAGAAAGATTCTCTTGTGTAATGGCTGAGGCTATTGTATTATAATTAGTAGAAAAGTGCAAGCCATTTTTCGGATTCTTTGTGAAAGTTCACGACAAAGTCAGAGCAATCCCTCCCGCAGTATGCGGGGACGGCATGACCCACTACAGCAAAGAGGAAGAGGAAACACGGGACCATCCCCCGGCCTGCTGGCGCGGGGAGAACAGAAATGGAGGAGATTACTTATGGAAAACGTAAAGGTCATCATCTGGGGTCTGGGCGCGATGGGCGGCGGCATGGCCGACATGCTGCTGAAGAAGCAGGGCGTGGACATCGTGGGCGTGGCCGGCCGGAACAAGAAGATCGGCAAGAGCATGTACGATTACATCAAGACCCCCCGGGGCGACCGTCCCGACGTGCTGATCGGGGCTCCCGAGGACGTCATCAAGCCCGGCGCCGCCGACGTGGTGCTGCTGTGCACCGACTCCTTCACCAAGGAGGCCTTCCCCCGGATGAAGTTCATCCTGGAGCAGGGGATCAACGTCATCACCTCCGCCGAGCAGATGGCCTACCCCAAGGCCCAGGAGCCTGAGCTGGCCGAGGAGCTGGACAAGATCGCCAAGGCCCACGGCGTCTCCATCCTGGGCACCGGCATCAACCCCGGCCTCATCATGGACCTGCTGGTGCTGATCTGGACCGGCTGCCAGGAGAGCGTGGACCACATTGTCTCCCGCCGCGTGAACAGCCTCTCTCCCTTCGGCCCCGCCGTTATGGAGGAGCAGGGCATCGGCATCAGCAAGGAGGAGTTCTATCTCCGCAAGGAGGGCAAGGGTGAGCGCCACCTGTCCGGCCATGTGGGCTTCGCCGAGAGCGTGGGCATGATCGCCGAGGGCATCGGCTGGGAGCTGGACGACTTCAAGCAGGACATGGAGCCCATCGTCACCGACGTGGACCGCAAGAGCCCCTACGGCTTTGCCGCTGCGGGCAGCGTGGCCGGCGTGGCCATGAAGGCCTGGGGCTACAAGAACGGCGAGTGCGTCATCGAGATGGACCATCCCCAGCAGATCGAGCCCGAGCAGGTGGGCGTCCAGACCGGCGACTACGTGATTATCAACGGCACCCCCAACGTGAACATGGTCAACTCCCCGGAGATTGACGGCGGCATCGGCACCATCGCCATGTGCGTGAACATGATCCCCCAGATCATCAACGCCGAGCCGGGCCTGCACACCATGCTGACCCTCCCCGTGCCCCGGGCCATCATGGGCGACATGCGCAAGCGCATCAATCCCGAGAAGAAAATCGTGAAGTAATTTCGTTTGAGACCCGCTGCGCTGGGCTCTCAAACGAGGCGGAAAAGGTTTCATTTGAAATCCAAGGATTTCAAATGAGGATTGGATTTACGGGAGGCTTTTTCCCGGGAAGCGCCCCATGGGCGATTCCCGGGAAAAAGGTCCGGGCCGAGCGCGGCCCGCAGAGTGTTTTTCCGAAAACGCGGTTTCCGGAAAAACGATTTTAGTTTATTTGCGCCCCTTGGGGCGCAAACTCCTGCGGAGGGCCTTTTCTTTTCCTTTGGAAGGAAAAGAATCAAAAGGAACAAGCTCGTGTCCCGCAGGGGGCGAGGTCTGACGCAAGGGAGTGGGGGAGATTCCCCTCACTCCTTCTGCGCTGAAAAGAGAATGAGGAGGCTGGGCTGGGGGAAATTCCTAACTCCTAATTCCTAATTCAGCACAGCACTATAAATTTCAGAAAGGGTAGACGAGAGCCATGGCTTTGAAAAACGACTGGGTGCGCATTCACCGGAATGTGCTGGAGCCCCAGGACCGTACCGGCAAGCTGCCGGAGGATACCAAGAAGGTGCCCCTGGAGATGTGGGTGAAGGGGCGTTTGCAGGACGAGAAGGCCGAGATTGGCGACGAGGTCACCATCATGACCTGCGTGGGCCGTCTGGAGCACGGGAAGATGATCGAGGTCAATCCCTGCTACGACCTGAACTACGGCGAGTTCGTGCCGGAGATCCTCCGGATGGAGGAGTCCCTGAAGACCGCTCTCTTTGGAGGTGACGAGAAATGATTGTGGATCGCAGCTATCAGGCCGTCACCGGCCGTATGGCCCAGATTATCGAGAAGGCCATGGGCGTGGACTACGCCCGGTATGAGCGCAGCGGCATCGTCTTCGACTACGAGGCGCTGATGAACGACACCGGCTACTCCCTGGAGGACCACCTCCGCATCCAGCAGACCTACAACGTGGGCTCCACCCCCATCTTTGAGCTCCACAATTTGACCGCCCTGGCCCGCAAGTACGCGGCCCCCGGTAAGGGCGCCCGGATCTTCGTCAAGGACGAGGCCTCCAACCCCGCCGGCTCCTTCAAGGAGCGCCGGGCCTGCACCAGCGTGTACCACGCCAAGAAGATGGGCTACAAGGGCGTCATCGCCGCCACCAGCGGCAACTACGGCGCCGCCGTGGCCTCCCAGGCCGCCATGCAGGGCCTCAAGTGCATCATCGTCCAGGAGTGCTACGACTCCAAGGCCAGCGGCCAGCCGGAGATCATCGAGAAGGCCCGCAAGTGCGAGGCCCTGGGCGCCGAGGTGCTCCAGCTCAGCGTGGGCCCGGAGCTCTTCTATGAGGTCCTCATGATGCTGGAGGATACCGGGTACTTCAACGCCTCCCTGTACTCCGCCTTCGGCGTGGGCGGCGTGGAGACCCTGGGCTGGGAGCTGGGCCATCAGTTTAAGGACCGCTACGGCCGCAACCCCGACGTGGTGGTCTGCGCCAACGCCGGCGGCGGCAACCTCACCGGTACCGCCCGCGGGCTGAAGAAGGCCGGGTGCGACGCCCAGATCATTGCCGCCAGCGTGGATCTGAAGGGCCTCAGCATGGCCAGCGACACCCAGTTCAACCGCAAGAGCTTCACCACCGCCCACACCGGCTTCGGCGTGCCCTACGCCACCGACCCCGACCACTCCGACGTGCCCCGGTCCGCCGCCCGTCCCCTGCGCTACATGGACCGCTACGTCACCGTGAAGCAGGGCGAGGTGTTCTACATCACCGAGGCCCTGGCCGCCCTGGAGGGCATGGAGAAGGGTCCCGCCGGCAACACCAGCCTGGCCGCCGCCTTCTCCCTGGCCCAGGAGCTGGACCAGGATCAGATCATCGTGGCCCAGGAGACCGAGTACACCGGCGCCGGCAAGCACATCCAGCCCCAGCTGGCCTTTGCCCGGAAGAACGGCATCGAGCTGAAGTTCGGCGATCCCCGCACCGAGGTCCCCGGCGAGAACATCGTCTTCCCCGCCGACCCCGGCCAGCTGAAGGCCCAGGAGGCCGATCTGGACCACATGCGCTCCTCCCTGATCCGCCGTCAGGCCAGCCACGCCACCGGCGCCCTCACCGACGCGGACATCGCCTACCTGGTGGAGGAGACCAAGAGCTCCCCCGAGTTCGTCAAGAAGGTTCTGGAGAGCCTGGGCAAGTAATACTTTTTCTTGAAAGACTGCAACGACACTTGATTTTTCGAAGAAAAATCTTAGTGGAGTGCGTCCCTTCAGGGGAAAAGTATCAAAAAGAACTTTAATATCGCGTTGCGGTCTTGTGCTGTTCCGACGTTTCCGCACGGTGACGAGGGAATGGATTTGATCGAAACAGAGCTTGCCTGATACCCCATATTGTCAGGCGGTACCCCAAAACTACATATTTCTTAGGAAATAGACAGTGAGGTAATTGAGAAGATGAAGAGAAACGACGACTTTTCTGTGCGCCACCAGAAGCTGGCCGGCATGAGCGACGAGGAGCTGAAGGCCTACTTCTGGAAGCTGGCACAGCAGGTGGTGGACCCCCTGCTGGAGTACGGCCGCACCCACACCACCCCCTCCATTGAGCGCTCCGTCCTGCTACGCATGGGCTTCTCCTCCCTGGAGGCCAAGCCCATGGTGGACTATGCCATCGCCAACAACATGATTGGCCACGGCGTGGGCAATATCGTCTACCGGCTTTCCAAGAGCGAGAATATCTCCATCCGGGAGGCCGGCGTGGCCCTCAGCGAGGGCAAGGACTGGGACAAGGCTGCTGCGCTGTTTGAGGGAGGTGCGAAGTAATGGCTGACTACAAGCTGAACATGGAAGAGAGGATCGACGTAGAGGAGATCCTCAAGGATCTGGACAAATACCGTCCCCGCCGCCGGGGCTGGGAGTGGCGCAAGCCCGCCACCGAGCTGAAGGCCGGTCCCTTCCAGTACCGGGACATCGCCGAGCCCATGGCCGGCGAGAGCGTGGGCCTCATGACCGCCCACTACTTTGAGAACATCGACCCCCAGCCCCTGCCCTCCATCACTACGGAGATTGCCTCCGGCCGGTTTGAGGACGACATCCGCCGTATGCGCATGGTGGCCCACCACGGCGCGGACCACATCATGGTCATCCGCACCGCCGGCCAGTCCCACTTTGACGGCCTGATCGAGGGTACCCCCCAGGGCATCGGCGGCGTGCCCATCACCCGCAAGCAGGTCAGAGCCCAGCGGAAGGCCTTGGATATGATCGAGGACGAGGTGGGCCGGCCCATCAACTACCACTCCTACGTCTCCGGCGTGGCCGGGCCGGAGGTGGCAGTGATGTTCGCCGAGGAGGGCGTCAACGGCGCCCACCAGGACCCCCAGTACAACGTCATCTACCGCAACATCAACATGATTCGCTCCTTCGTGGACGCCTGCGAGTCCAAGAAGGTCATGGCCTGGAGCGGCATGGTGCAGATCGACGGCGCCCACAACGCCAACGCCACCGCCCGGGAGGCCTGGAAGGTCATGCCCGAGCTGATGGTCCAGCACGCCATCAACGCCATCTTCTCCGCCAGCGTGGGCATCGAGAAGAAGAACATCTGCCTGTCCACCGTGCCCCCCTCCGCCACCCCCGCCCCCTGCGTGTTCATGGACCTGCCCTACGCGGTGGCCCTGCGCGACCTCTTCACCGAGTACCGGATGCGGGCTCAGATGAACACCAAGTACATCGAGTCCTCCACCCGTGACGCTACGGTGACCCACGTGCTGAACATGCTGATCTCCAAGCTCACCAGCGCGGATATCCAGTCCACCATCACCCCCGACGAGGGGCGCAATGTGCCCTGGCACATCTACAACGTGGAGGCCTGCGACACCGCCAAGCAGACCCTGCTGGGTCTGGACGGCCTGATGGACATGGTGGAGCTCAAAAAGGAGGGCCCCCTGCCCGAGAAGGCCCGGGAGCTGAAGGAGCGCGCGGTCCTCTTCATGGAGGAGATCCTGGAGGTGGGCGGCTACTTCAACGCCGTGGAGCAGGGCTTCTTTGTGGACTCCGGCTTCTACCCCGAGCGGGGCGGCGACGGCATCTGCCGCGAGATCACCGGCGGCGTGGGCGCGGGCACCGTGTTTAAGCGCGAGAGCGACTACATGGCCCCTGTCACCGCCCACTACGGCTACAACAACGTGGCCCAGTACGACGAGACCGCCGTGGATAACCCCTCCAAGCTCATCGGCGGCTGCACCTTCGAGTGCCCGGAGAAGATCGTCTACATCGACGAGCTGGACGAGGAGGACAACGTCAACGCCCGTATGGCGGAGACCGCCAAGTTCCGCGGCAGCGACTGCCACACCCTCCGTCCCGAGATGGAGTGGCTGGCCGACGGCACGGTGCTCATCGACATGTTCTTCCCCGCCCCCAAGCGCGTGGCCGAGGCCGCGGCGCTGGAGGTGGCCCGGCGGATGGGTCTCGCCGACGCGGAGGTCATCAGCCGGGAGATCATGCACCAGACCGAGGGCACCCGCGTGGAGCTGAAGGGCCGGTTCTTAGAGGACATCGACATCAACGAGCTGGACATCCCCGAGGAGCCCGACGTGATGACCGACGACGAGATCCGCGCCGACATCGAGCGCAAGCCCATGGTGGTGGTCTGCGGCACCGTGGGTGACGACGAGCACTCCGTGGGTCTCCGTGAGATCATCGACATCAAGCACGGCGGCATCGAGAAGTACGGCATGAAGGTCCACTATCTGGGCACCTCCGTGCCCGTGGAGAAGCTGGTGAACGCCGCCATCGAGCTGGATGCCGACGTGATTATGGCCTCCACCATCATCAGCCACGACGACATCCACTACAAGAACATCGCCGCCATCGACCAGCTGGCGAAGGAGATGGGCGTCCGCGAGAAGCTGATCTTCATCGCCGGCGGCACCCAGGTGACCCCGGAGCTGGCCGTCGCCAACGGCGCCGACGCCGGCTTTGGCCGCGGCAGCAAGGGCATCCATGACGCCACCTTTATGGTGAAGCGGCGCCGGGAGCTGGAGGCTGCCGGGAAGTGGCCCAGATAATCTGTTAGGAAAGGCCCGGGGCGCCGGGCGGCGGGGGTGCTTTGCATTCGCGCCGCCCCGGCGGGGGGGGGAGTTTCGCCCCCCGGGGCGACCTACTTTTCTCGCGCGAGAAAAGTAGGCAAAAGCGCGC
>CANDEH010000014.1 GCA_947383645.1 uncultured Clostridia bacterium
CTTTCCCATGCAGAAAAGACGGCTTATCCAGTCGGGCGATATGTGATTTTAGGGGGCTGTTCAAAGGGCGGCGCTGTACCGTATGTCCGCATTTCCCGGTGTTTCGTCGTATCAAAGCTCATCCCTTGGTAGTAAATTCGTAGTAATTGGGGTGGTCTGTTGTCAGGAAATGCGGCGTAATGCGCTGTTTCACAAGGTTTTGCCGGTTCTCACAAAATATTTTTTGTGAAAAACTATTGACTTTCCCCCTTGTGGAGGGTGTAGAGTAACCCCGGAGAGGCGAGGGAGACCGGCAAAGAGGCGCCCCGCAGCGGGTGTCAGATCCGGCTGCCCCTGTCAGGAGAGACTGGCGAGGCGCAGGGACATCCCCTCAAAAAAGGCCCGCATTTTTTTGAATGCCAGCAAGGGAGGCAGCACACGGTGAAAATTCACGAGGTGGAGCAGGCGGTGGGGATCACCGTCAAGAACATACGCTTTTACGAGGAGCAGGGGCTTCTCAGTCCCCGGCGGAGCCGGAACGGCTACCGGGAGTACGGCGAGGAGGAGGTGGAGACCCTCCGGCGGATCAAGCTCCTCCGCAAGATCGGCCTGCCGATTGAGGAGATCCGACAGATGCAGTCCGGCACCCACACCGTGGCCGACGGGATGCGCCGGCACCTCATCACCTTAGAGCGGGAGCGGGGCAGTCTGGAGCAGTCCATGGCCCTGTGCCGCCGGCTGAAGGACCGGGAGGAGCGGCTGGAGGCCCTGGACGCCGGTGCGCTTTTGGAGGAGATGGAGCGGATGGAGCAGACGGGGACCACCTTTGAAAACCGCCAGCGCCAGGACGCCCGGCCCGTGCGCTACGCCGGGGCCGTGGTGATGGCGGTGCTGGTCAGCGCCATGATGGCGGCGCTGATCGCCGTGATGATCTGGGGCTACTCCACCGCCCCGGAGGACGCGCCGCCCCTGCCGCTGATGGCGGTGTTCGTGGCCATCCCGGGGGCGGTGCTCCTGGGGGTGCTGTTGGCCCTGCTCCAGCGGATCAGGGAGATTCAGAGAGGGGAGGAAGAAGATGCGAAACAGTACTAAGGGCAAGCGCCTGGGGGCCATCGCCGCGGCGGTGGCCGTGGTGGCCGTGATGCTGCTGTGCCTGCTGGTCACCCTGACCGGGGCGATGGGCGACATCGACCTGGCCGCCGCCGCCATCATAGGGTTCTACGCCCTCCTGGGCCTGGCGGTGGTGGCGGGCGTGATCGCCGCATTGTGCCAGCGTCTGCGGGAGATCAAGGGAGGGGAGGAAGAGGATGCAAAGAAGTATTGAGGCCGAGCACGCCCGGCGCAAGCGGGAGGCGGTGCGGGGTGCGGCGCTCTTCGCCCTGCTCCAGCTGGCCTGCATGGCCTGCTTCGTCTCCCTGTGCTTCATCCCGGACCTGCCGGGGTGGACGGTGGTTCTGTTCGCGGTCCTGGCGGCGGTTTCCATCGCCCCGCTGATTGGCGCTATTGTCGTATTAAAACAGAGATTTCGTGAAATTGAAGGAGGAGAACAGGATGCTGCTGGTCAATATTGACTACATTCCCGGCCGGGAGTTTGAGGTGTTGGGGATTGTGAAGGGGACTGTGGTCCAGTCCAAGAACTTCGGCAAGGACTTTATGGCGGGGATGAAGACCCTGGTGGGCGGGGAGATTACCGGCTACACCGAGATGCTCAACGAGGCCCGTCAGATCGCCATGAAGCGCATGGTGGACGAGGCGGAGGGGATGCAGGCCGACGCGGTCATCAACATCCGCTACGGCTCCTCCGCGGTGATGCAGGGGGCGGCGGAGGTCATCGCCTACGGCACCGCGGTGCGCTACAGGTAGAAAAGCGGGGGCTTCGGAGAAAAGTTTATATTATTTGGGTGATTTTTGAAGTTTTCCCTTGACAAGAGAAGAAGAAATCTGTATAATGCTACAGGTAAAGCCATGTTATTGGCCCTTAAAGCATCTTGGATCAAGCCAGGTGCGGCGGAGGGAGGGAAATATAGATGTCTGAAGTTCACGTCAAGGAAAATGAATCTCTGGACAGCGCGCTGAAGCGTTTTAAGCGCAGCTGTGCCAAGGCCGGCGTTCTGGCCGAGGTCCGCAAGAGAGAGCATTACGAGAGCCCCAGCGTGAAGCGCCGCAAGAAGAGCGAGGCTGCGCGGAAAAATCGCAACAAGAGATATTATTGATTTGCAAAGAGGACCTCAGCTTGTCAAAAAGCCCGATGGTTTTTTGACAAGCTGAGGTAAATTGTGGCCATCGGCCGCAATTTGTCGCCTACGGGCGGGCTGATTTAACGTGAAAGGAACCCAAGAGGGGGTTCCTTTCACATTTTTCTCCTTACCGCCATCCTACTCTGCCGACTTTTTTGACAGTCTGAGAGCCTGTTTCATATCTCGAAGGACGCCGGCTGACAAGGGATTTTCCCCGTCAGGTGAGGCGGGATTTCGCGGGAATAATTGTGTTTATTTCAAGAAATCACAACAAAGCATGGCGGGAAAAGGCCCGCCGGATGGCGTCTTGAGAGATGCTAAACAGGCTTTGACGGCCAGCGCCTTAAAGGCGCCGGCCGTTCTTTGTTATTCAGGGCGCAGTCAAGCTGTCTTTTTCAGAGGCGGTTTTGCTTTTCAGCCAGCCGAACAGTCCGCCGGTTTCCTGCCGGCTCTCCATCAGATGGATGGCGGAGACGATCATTTCAGCGGCCTCGGCCCGGGTGATGGAGTTGGCGGCCGCGCCGCTGCCGAAGCTGCCGGCGGCGATGACCTGGGCGGCCTCCATGTTGGCCACGGCCTGGGCGGCCCAGTTGCGGCCGGTGGAGACGGTGGCTACGCTGACGTCGGCCACGTCAAGGAGACGGTCCATCACCGCTGCGGCCTCCCCTAAAGTGATGGCGTCCTCGCCGCAGAAGCTGAGGCCCTCGGCGGTGGAGACGCCGGTAATCAGGCCCTCCCGCACAGCTGCGGAGGCGTAGCTCTTGGCCCAGGTGGGAATCACGCCGTCGTCAGCAAAGCCGGTGAGCTGGACGTCCTGGGGCACTGTCAGGGCGGCGGCGTCCATGGCCATGGCCAGAAACTCCGAGCGGGTGAGGGCCTCGTCGGGCTCAAAGAACCAGGAGCCGCCGATCTGCCGGCCCGTGTAGAGACCCCGCTCGGCCAGAGCGATGGCGGCGTTGTGGGCAGTGCTGCCGGCCATATCGGTGTAGGAGATGGCGGTCTTCTGCTTGAGAATCTCCACGGAGACGGCGGCGGGGGCGGAGGTGCGGCCGGCGGCGTCAGTAGCGGTGTAGGTGAAGCGGTCGGCGCCGGTCTTTTTGGGGGCGGGGGTGTAGGTGAAGGTGACGCCGTCCTCCGCGATCACCACCTCGCCCTTTTTGGGGGCGTCTGCGATGGCGAAGGTGAAGCTCCCCTCCCCGGCGGAGAGAGTACCGGTGCAGGCTATCCCCTGGTAGGTCTCCAGGGTCAGACTCTCGGCGACGGGGGCGTCGGGGGAGACGGGGGGATCCTTTTTGCCGAAGAGGGCGAAGGCGGGGACAGTGGCTGTCAGTGCGACAGCCGACAGGGTCAGCAGGGCCAGCATATGACGAATATGGCGCAAGATGATTACCTCCTATGCAGTAAGTGTATGGAGGTAGTGTCTGCCGTAAGCGGAAAGTTATGTGTGCTTTTTCCTATTTTGAGATTGGTAATAACGGGAATTGCAGCCTGTATTGCCGCTGTTGCCCAGATGGCGAGGGCCTGAGAAGAATGACAGAATTTCTGGGTATTTACTGCGCCGGCAGACGCAGCCGTATGGTGATGGAAGAGCAGGCAGGTTCCAGACTTTCCCTTTTGAAAGACGATATTTTTGGTTCAGCCGGGGAAGGTGTTATAAAACTGTGGGGCGCTGTCAACGACAGCGCCCCATGATGATATAGCTTCTATCCGTTTTTTCTGTGTGAAAACACCCGAAGCGAATCAGATGATAAACTGGTCCAGATAGCGCTTGGACAGCTGGATGGACTTGAGGATATCCTCCCGGCTTCCCTCGAAGGCCTTGTCCTCCACCTCGATTACAGCGGCGCCGCTGTAGCGGATGTCGTTGAGGGCGGAGACAAAACGATCCCACTCCACGTCGCCCAGACCGGGGAGCTTGGGGGACATGTAGTCCAGGGGGTAGGCCATGACGCCGCACTCGGCCAGCTTCTCCGGGTAGAGCTTGATGTCCTTGAAGTGGACATGGAAGATCCGCTCCTTGAAGTCATAGATGGTCTTGATGTAGTCCATCTGCTGCCAGACGTAGTGGCTGGGATCGAAGTTCAGCCCGAAGTTGGGGGAGGGGATGATCTCAAACAGCCTCCGGTAGAGGGCGGGGGAGCGCATCAGGTTCTGCCCGTTGGGCCACTGGTCTTCGCCAAAGAGCATGGGACAGTTCTCAATACCGACCTTGACGCCCTGCTCCTCCGCCAGGCGGATGATGGGGGGCCAGATCTCCCGGAACAGCGCAATATTCTCCTCCACGGACTTGTGCTGGTCACAGCCGATGAAGGTCGTTACCATGTTGATTCCCAGCTTGGCGGAGGCCCGAATCAGCGCCTCCAGGTGGGCGATGGCGGCGGCGCGCTTTCCGGCGTCCGGATCCATGGTGTTGGGATAGTAGGCCAAGGAGGAGAGGAAGATCCCCTTGTCGGAGGCATAGTCCAGCACATGCCTGGCATAGTTGTCATCCTCCAGCACGCGCTCCGCGTCGATGTGGGACACACCGGCGTACCGGCGCTCCGCCTTGCCTGCGGGCCAGCAGGCAACCTCAAGACACCGGAAACCCATCCCGGCGGCGATGTCCACGGCCTCCTCATAGCTCCAGCCGTCCAGAATGGCGGTCAATAGGCCAAATTGAATCATGGAATGATGCCCCCTTTTCATGTCGTTGTTCTTTCAGCCTAAAGCCAAATCAAAAATTTGTCAAGGGAAATCACAATATTCGTCAAAACAGACAAAATCAACCATGAAATCTAATTAATTATACAAAATTTAAAAAATGAAGAAAAGACATTTGACATACTGCGTCAAACCTGATAGCATGGAAGACAGGAAAAATGTAATGGATTACATTTTGGACTGTCACAAAGGGGGGGACAGGCTTTGGCAACGATTGAGCAGGTCGCCCGGCGGGCCGGGGTATCCGTGGCCACGGTGTCCCGAACGCTGAACGACAGTCCCACGGTGCGGCCCGCCACCGCCCAGCGGGTGCGGGAGGCCATCGAGGCGCTGGGCTATGTGCCCAACCAGCCGGCCCGGAATCTGCGGCGCAACGAGAGCCGGGTGATTCTGGCGCTGGCCCCCACCTTTTCCAACCCCTACTACTCCCGTATTCTCACCGGTATCGGCGACAGAGCCTGGGAGCTGGAGTACAGCGTCCTGGTCTGCAACACTCTGGGCCATACCGACAGCGAGCGGCGTTTTCTCAAGATGCTGGAGAGCCACCAGGCCGACGGGGCGGTGCTTCTGGCCTGCCACTGGAACTACAGCTGGCTGGCCCGGTTTGCCGAGCGGTCCCATGTGGTGCAGTGCTGTGAGTATGTGCCGGACATGGCCTGTCCCGTGGTGGCCATCGACAACTACGCCGCCACCCGGGAGATGGTGGCCTATCTCCAGGATCTGGGACACACCCGGATTGCCATGATCGGGGCGGACAACCAGTACATCTCCTCCCAGCTGCGGCGGCAGGGCTATCTGGACGCCATGGCGGAGCGGGGCCTGCCGGCCCGGGAGGACTGGTACCGGCTGGCCGACGCCGAGTACTCCCTTGCCTCCGGACAGGCGGCGGCTAGGACGCTGCTGTCGGCGGCGCCGCGTCCTACAGCGGTGTTCTGCGTGTCGGACATTCTGGCTCTCAGTGTAATCTCTGTGGCCCAGGAGCTGGGGCTGAACGTCCCGGAGGACCTGACGGTCACCGGCTTTGACGACGTGGACTACACCACCATTGTGCACCCCTACCTGACCACCATCGCCCAGCCCTGCTACGAGATGGGGCGGCGGAGTGTGGACCTGCTGCTGGAGGGCATCCGGAACCGGGCGCCGCAGTCCGTGGAGCAGGCATTTCTCCCCCACCGCCTGATGGAGCGGGAGTCGGCGGCGCCTCCTGCGGAGCAGTCATCAATTTTACCTTGAAAAAAAGGAGTGTTTTTATGCTGAACATTGGTATTTTAGGGTGCGGCAAAATTGCCCAGGTGCGGCACATTCCCGAGTACCTCGCCAATCCCGGCGCCGCCATCGCCGGCTTCTTCGACGCCGACGCCCAGCGGTGTCAGGAGATCGCCGCCAAGTTCGGCGGCAGGGCCTACGCCTCGGCGGAGGAGCTCTTCTCCGACCCGGCCATCGACGCCGTGTCCATCTGTGTGGCCAATTTTGCCCACGCGGAGCTGAGCATCCAGGCGCTGCGTGCGGGGAAGCATGTGCTGTGCGAGAAGCCCATGGCCATCACCCTGGCCGAGTGCGAGGCCATGCTGGCCGAGGCGGAGAAGGCGGGCAAGCGGCTGCTGATCGGTCAGAACCAGCGGCTGGCCAAGGCCCATGTGAAGGCCAGAGAGCTGGTGGCGGCGGGCGAGATCGGCAAGGTGGTCACCTTCCGCACCGCCTTCGGCCACGGCGGACCGGAGACCTGGTCCATCACCCCGGGGAAGAGCACCTGGTTCTTTGACAAGAAGCGGGCGGCCATGGGGGCCATGGCTGACCTGGGCATCCACAAGACCGACATGCTGCGGTATGTCCTGGGCCAGGACATCGTGCGCACCACTGCCCGGCTGCTCACCCTGGACAAGCGGGGGGCGGATGACCAGCTCATCGGGGTGGACGACAACGCCATCTGCATCTATGAGACCTCCGGCGGGGCCCTGGGCACCATGACCGCCAGCTGGACCTACTATGGGCAGGAGGACAACTCCACCATTCTCTACGGCACCAAGGGCATCCTGCGCATCTATGACGACCCCGCCCACACCATCGTGCTGATCCCCAAGGAGGGGGAGGTCAAATACTACGATCTGGAGCAGATCCAGACCAATGACAACCAGACGGCCTCCGGCGTCATCGACGAGTTTGTAGACGCCGTCACCACCGGGCGGCCCAGTATGCTGGACGCCGGGGACGTGATCCGGTCCATGAAGGCGGTGTTCGCCTCCATCCGCTCCTCCGAGGAGGGGCGTCCGGTGGACGTGGCGCTGTAATACCTGGTAATAACCGCCCCAGGCGGTTGTTATAAATTTAATTTTGGAGGATGAACCATGAAAAAGATTCTGGCTCTTGTGCTGGCTCTGTCCCTGTCTCTGGCGCTGATTGCCTGCGGCGGCGACAATAACAGCCAGCAGGGCGACACACCCAACAACAGCGGCAGCCAGGGCACCAACGAGCCCGCCCCCACTACCGGCGACGGCAAGAACACCGTCTACGTGCTGGGCCCCACCCCCGACCACGGCTGGACCGCCCAGGCCGGCGCCTACGCCCAGGCCAAGTGTGAGGAGATCACCAAGGCCGGCCAGTACAAGGCGACCTACATCCCCGCCTCCTCCGGTGAGGAGCAGGTGGACCACTGCAACACCATCATCGCCAACGACGACGCGGCCCTGGTGGTTATGATGGCCCTGGACGACTCCGCCCAGGCCGGCCAGGAGGCCCTTTACGCCGAGGGCATCCCCTTCATCTCCTTCGACCGTATCATTGAGGCCACCGAGAAGTACGCCATCCTCAACGCCTCCGGCGACAACTGGCAGTGCGGTGCGGGCATCGCCTACTGGCTCCAGAAGAACGGCATGCAGCCCGGCGACACCGTGGTGGTGCTCTACGGCGACAACGGCACCGTGTGCTCCCGCCGTCAGGAGGGCTTTGAGCAGTTCCTCCGGGGCGAGATCGAGTACCAGGACAAGCAGACCGGCAGCTACAAGACCACCGAAACCTGGACCCAGGAGCAGCTGGACGCCGTGTTCAACGGCTACACCGTGGTCTGCAACTGGTCCGCTGACGGCGCCTACAACTACATCGAGCAGAAGTTTGACGAGATCGTGGCCGCGGCCAAGGCCAACGGCGGCAAGCTGTACATCTACTCCATGGACGACGAGATGACCTTCGGCGTGCTCAACTATCTGGAGGCCGGCGCCTCCGCCGCCACCCTGGCCGACCTGGAGGCCATGGACGTGTACATCTCCGCCATCGGCGGTATGCAGGAGCTGTATGACGTGATGGCCGGCAGCGACGACCAGTCCGACCTGGCCAAGAAGTACTTCGACGATATGATGTCCATGTACTTCAGCCCCAAGATGATGCAGGACGTCATTGAGACCGGCATGACCTACCTGACCGGCAGCTGGAACCATGAGGTCGGCTCCGGCGAGTACCAGCCCACCTGGATTGTGGACGCCGGCAACGTCAGCCAGTTCGAGGGCTTCCAGGGCCACTGAGCCTCTACCGGCGCGCGCGAATAACGAACTGTTGGAGCGGATGCGGGGTTCGCCCCGCGTCCGCTCCCTTTCACAGGCTCAGGGACGCGTCACCATGCGCCCGAAACGATACCGCTCAAGAGGCGGGCGCTTCGTGAAGCGCCCCTACAAACTCAACGGGGAGACTGCGTATGACTATCCTTGAAATGAACCATGTTTCCAAGGCATTTGGCGGTTCCCAAGCCCTGTCTGACATCCATCTGTCGGTGGAGGCGGGGGAGATTCACGCTCTTTTGGGCGAGAATGGGGCCGGCAAATCCACCCTGATGAACATCTTAACCGGCGTGATTCCCGCGGACGCCGGCACCATCACCTTCGACGGGAAGAGCTATCCCGCCCCCACCATTCAGCAGATGGAGGCGGCGGGCATCGCCTTTGTCCACCAGGAGCTGAACGTCATCAACGATCTGACGGTGGCGGACAACATCTTTCTCTGCCGGGAGCTGACCCAGTTCGGCCTGCTGCGCCAGAAGGAACAGGTGGCCCGGGCCCGGCGGCTCTTCGAGGACCTGGGGGTGGATATCGACCCCGCCGCCATGGTCTCCCAGCTGAAAACCAGCGAGAAGCAGCTGCTGGAGATCTGCCGCGCCCTCTATGTGGACGCCAAGCTCCTGATCCTGGACGAGCCCACCACGGCCCTGTCCAACAACGAGATCGACCACCTGTTCGGTATCTTGAAAAAGCTGAGAGCGCAGGGGAAATCCTTCATCTTCATCTCCCACAAGATGCCGGAGATCTTTGCCATCGCTGACCGGTACACGGTGCTGCGGAACGGGGAGTTCATTGCCGCCGGAGAGATCAAGGACACCGATCCCCGCTCCGTCACCTCCCTGATGGTGGGCAGCCAGTACATGGACGAGGACGTCTACATCCCCCGGCAGCTGGGGGACACCGTCCTGGAGCTGCGGGGCTACACCGGCCAGGGCTTTACCGGCATCGACCTGGAGGTGAAGAGGGGGGAGGTGGTGGCCTTCACCGGCCTGGCCGGCTGCGGCGCCAGCGAGCTGATGCAGACCATGTTCGGCGCCCTCCCCGCCGAGGGCGGGACCATGCGCGTCAACGGCAAGAGCATGGACGGCAGCATCGTCCGGTTCATGAAAAACGGCGTGGCCATGCTCCCCGCCAACCGGAAGGAGAACTCGGTGGTGCCCGACATGAGCATTCTGGAGAACTTCTATCTGGCGGAGCACGAGCTGTCCGGGAAAAAGCCCTTCATCAGCGCCAAGGAGGAGGCCGGTCGGTACACCGCCCAGAAGGAGAGCCTGCGCATCAAGGCGGGGGACAGCGGCGACAGCATCCTGTCCCTGTCCGGCGGCAACCAGCAGAAGGTGTTCCTGGCCCGGTGGCTGAACATCGGGGCGGACGTGCTCCTCTTCGACAACCCCACACAAGGGGTGGACGTGGGGGCCAAGGAGGAGATCTACCGGCTGATTCTGTCCTTTGCCGAGGCGGGCAAGACTGTCATCATCAACACCCTGGAGATTCCCGAGATTCAAAAGGTGGCCGACCGGTGCGTGGTGTTCTACGAGGGCCGTATCGTCAAGACCTTTCCCCATGACCAGGTCAACGAGCGGGACGTGATGCTCTACTCCACCAACGCCGTGGAAACCAGTGAGGAGGCAAAATCATGAAAAACGAGAAAAAAGGCGCGGTTCTGGGGCGGATCTGGTCGCAGTACAGCTTTATCTTTGTGCTGTTCATCATCATGATCGGCTACGCTTTCACCATCAGCTCCAACGGCAACGCCTTTAAGTGGAGCCACATCGCCGCCATTCTCTCCAGCCAGAACACTGTGATCGTGGGTACCATCGCCCTGGGGATGGCCTTCGTCATCATCACCGGCCAGATCGACCTGTCGGTGGGCTCCCAGCTGGTGCTGTGCACCGGCGTGACCATTATCGTCTTTAACACCACCAACTCCATCTTCCTCATGGCCCTGGCCGCCATCCTCACCGGTGCGGCCTGCGGGGCGGTGAACGGATTGCTGGTGGGCTTCGGCAAGATGCCCCCCTTTGTGGTGACCCTGGGCACCATGCTCATCTACCGCTCCCTCACCTTGTCGGTGGTGCGGAAGATCGACCCGGCTATCAGCGGCTCCTCCTCCAGCCAGTTCGCCATGCTCAGTGACAACAGCAAGTATGAGTTCCTGCGCATGAAGTTCGGCACCGGCAAACTGGCCCTGGGGGGCTTCGCCATCCCCTATATCACCTTTATCTTCCTGTTTATGGCCATTCTCTTCATCGTCATCTCCAAGAAGACCAAGTACGGCAAGACTATCTACGCCGTGGGCTCCAACGAGAAGAGCGCCCGGCTGGCGGGCATCAACGTCACCTGGGTGAAGATCTCCGTTTTCATCTTAACCGGCGTCTGCGTGGGCGTGGCCAGTATGCTTCAGGCCTGCAAGATCGGCAACGTCACCCCCGCCTCCTCCGGCGTCAGCTACGAGATGTACGCCATCGCCTCGGTGGTGCTGGCCGGCGTCAGCATGGCCGGCGGCCGGGGCAATATGCTGGGCGTCATCTTCGGCGCGCTGTCCTATACGACGATTAACTTCATCATCGTCTCCATCCCCGGCCTCAGCGTGGATATTCAGGACACCTTCCAGGGCCTGGTGCTGATTGTGGTCATCCTCATCCAGACCGTGGGCCCGGTGATTAAGGAGAACCTCCAGCGGGCCAAAAAGCGCCGCCTGGCGGTATCCACGGAAAAAGTGTGAGCTTCTCTCTGGTACAAGGCCGGAAAGTCCCCCTCCATCAAAAGTGGAGGGCCCCAAACTGTGCGGACAGGACAAAAAAGGCCCTGGTAGGAGAATAAGTTTTAAGAGGAATGGCGCAGGGCAAGCGGCGCCATTCCTGTTTTTAACTGGATGCGCTGGTGGTTATAGAAATAGATATAAGTATCGATTAATGTTCTGGCCTCATCTAAGGTTGCCGGAAGATGGCTGTAAATATACTCGGTCTTAAGAATGGAAAAGAAGTTTTCAGCCATAGCGTTGTCACAGCAGTTTCCCCACCTTGATATGGAGGGCGTAATGCCGTATTCTTTAATCAGGTCAAAGTATGCCTGGGAGGTGTACTGACTGCCTTGGTCGCTGTGGAGCTGCAACTCCACAGCAGCCTTCTTTTCCTTTTTCATGGCCAGGCGGATGGTGTCCAGTACAAGATTGACATTTTGCGTAGAAGCAGTTTTGTATGCGACAGTGCTGTTGTCAAATAAGTCTCGGATGCTGTACCTCCCAGCGCAACTGGCAATCAGGATAAAAATAAAGCCATAATTCCAGAAAAGTATATGGACACGGACGGTGCACTCTAAACAGGAAATAAGAGCCTTGCGGCGGTTTTGAAATAACAAATTTTGATGGTCTTTTCGTTCATGCTCATGGCCTCACAGCATTAGTACCACATAATTGTTTTTTTGGGCTCGATTCTGCCATCTTCCGCCATACTCCTAAGCGCGTGGCGGACATGATTGATATGGATGACGCAGTATTCATACCCCTCTGGCAGCGGTTCATATTGGACAATATCATCTGATATACTGTATACCAGCCGCACCGGCTCGTTACAGTCCTCAAAGAATACACTGCAAGTAATATGATCGCCATCTTTTTTTATCTGTTCCAGCTTAACCATAGTAGTACTTGTACGCCTTCTCCGCATAATTAAATTTACGGGATGTCAACGTATGCGCTGCATCCATAAGCTCTTTTTCCATAATTCTGCGCTGTAAAAGGGTTATATCGTGGGGCTGAATATCTTTCCAATCAATCAGGAGCTTCCAAGACTGCGCCGTTTCAAAAGAAGCATCAAACCGCGAAACTTTTCCGTCGCCCAAATCGTGTACGTCCACGAAAATGAAGTTTTTAATCCGTTGAATAACATCTAACGAGTATCCGGTATGGGCCAAAAAGCACTCCACATTCGTTGTCATCGCTCTTACAGATTGGTAATACTGCTCTGCATGGGCTCGTGTGCGATCACTTTCTGGGCTCAATGCTCCGCTTACTGCGCCGACATTAATTATACCAGATTTTGCCGCATTTTTAAGCCTTTTTGCCTTTTTTGCTTTGGGAGCATCGTCCACATACAGCACCCGCGACCGCTCCCGCTGCTCTGGCAGTCCCGCAGCCTTACTGAACTCTCGGTATTTCGTGTTGAGCTGCCGCAGGTGGATCTTGGAGTTTTGGGCGTCTTCCTCCAGCCCGACGGCTTTGTGGGCGGTCTGCCGGCGCTTCTCCTTGCGAATCTCGCGCTCGATGCGCCGCTGTATCTGCGTGGCCTGGTAATCGTCGTATTCCCGGCTCGCAGACTTGATTTTAGGCTGGTTCTCCGGCTTCATACCTCCAATTCAGCATCGGTGTACCTGCGCTCTGATACGCCCTCTATAAACGCATAAAAGGAGTGACGCTATCGGCAATTCGCCCCTCCTATGCCAGTCACGGAGCCATATCCGCACTTCTCTTCAAAATTGGGGTATTTTGCCACTACATCACCCTCCCTTTACCTATTCCAGCGGAGCACTTTCCCTTGCCACTCCGTATGCGCCTCCCAGCCATGGGGCCCCTGCACGTTTCTGGCCTCCAGGTGAGCCGTGGTTTCCACCAGATCAGTTCCCAGATCGTCCATAGACTGCTCCCGGTACTTCTGGTTGAGCGGATTTACACCGGTCATAACTGCGCGGCGGGCGGCTACATCGATTTGGTCAACGTGCCCGGAAGCATAATCCACTTGTTTCAGACCGCTGTCCGCCAAGAGCCGCAGAACGATAGATTTGATTCCAACCACTATCCTGTACTTGAGAGAGCTAAAACAAACACAGGAAGAGCATGGAATTATTTTAGATAAAGTATGTACTTGGTTAGACGGAAGGAAGTTGCGTCCAGACTATATAACCAGAAAGACTTCGCAAGTTATGAGGGTGTATGGGCTGGATCACTTCAGGGTGCATGACCTCAAGCATACAGCAGCGACACTTCTTGTAAAGCAAGCTGCTCCGAAACCAGTCCAAGATTTTTTAGGACATGAGGACATCTCTATAACAATGAATGTCTACACACACCTTATGGACGAAGACAGGAAAGCCACCTCTGGTATCATGGACACCATACTTAAAAATTCCGGAATTTGTTCGGAAAAGTGTTCGGAGTCCAAACTGAAAGAAAAATAAAATCCGTTGAAAAGTCGCAAAAAATGAGGAAAAGGCCCCAAACCAATAGGTTTAGAGCCTTTTTAGTGGTACGCCCGACTGGATTCGAACCAGCGGCCTTCAGAGTCGGAGTCTGACGCGCTATCCAACTGCGCCACGGGCGCATACCTGACGATATCGAATGGTCCGTTCTCCTGGCGACATCCCTGCCGCCTGAGAACCACAGGAGTTAGTATACTCCATTTTTGCCCATCTGTAAAGACTAAATTTCAAATTCAGCAAAACTTTTTTTTACAATCAATATCTGCGACAGAAAGTGCGGATATCCGCGAAACAGGGGGAGATTTCCCCCTGTTTCGCGAAAGAATCTCTCCGCGAAATCTTACGCCATCTTCTTCTTGATGTCCGACAGGCGATTCAGGGCCTCGTACAGCGTCTCGTCCTTCTTGGCGAAGTGGACGCGGACGATATCCTGGACGTCCTCATTGAAGAAGGAGGTGCCGGGGACGCAGGCCACGCCCACCTTGTGTGCCATCTCCTCGCAGAAAGCCACGTCGGTCTGGCCGGGCTTCAGGTAGGGCCCGATGTTGGCCAGAACGAAGTAGGCCCCCTGGGGATCGGTGAAGGGAATCCCGATGTCCGTGAGCCCCTTGGTGAAAATCTCCTTCATGTGGGCGTAGTGGGCCCCAAACTCCTCGTAGTAGCTCTCCGGCATCTCCAGGCCCACTACGGCGGCCTCCATCAGCGGAGAGGGCGCGCCCACGGTGTTGAAGTCGTGGTACTGCTTGATCCGGTCCATCAGATTCTCCGGGGCGATGGCGTAGCCCAGACGCCAGCCGGTGATGGAGTAGGTCTTGCTCAGGCTGGAGCAGGACACGGTGCGCTCCCACATGCCGGGGAGACTGTTCATATAGGTGTGCTTGTGGGGGGCGTAGACGATGTGCTCATAGACCTCGTCCATGATGGCGTACACGTCATACTTCACGCAGAGGTCCGCGATGAGCTTCAGCTCCTCCTCGGTGAACACCTTGCCGCTGGGGTTGGAGGGGTTGCAGATTAAGATGGCCTTGGCCCCCTGCTTGAAGGCGTCCTCCAGGACATTGGGGTCAAAGTGGAAGGTGGGGGGCACCAGAGGGACAAACACCGGCTCACAGTCGGCCATGATGGCCTGGGCCCGGTAGTTCTCAAAGTAGGGGGAGAACATGATGATCTTGTCCCCGGGGTTGGTGAGGGCGAAGATGGTGTCCACCATGGCCTCGGTGGAGCCGATGGTCACCACCACCTCGGTGTTGGGGTCGATGGTGCGGCCCATGTACTTCCCGCACTTTTTCGCCAGGGCCTCACGGAAATTCAGCGCGCCCATGGTGATGGGATACTGGTGGGGGCCGGCGTGGCTGACCTCCTCCAGGCGGTCCATCATGGCCTTGGGGGGATCGAAGTCGGGAAAGCCCTGGGCCAGGTTGATGGCGCCGCAGTCGATGGCGATGCGGGTCATCCGGCGGATGACGGAGTCGGTAAACTGCTGGTTTCTTCTGCTCAGTTCCTGCATAGTCTGTTCCTCACATATCAATAATGGTCTGCCTGCTGCTTATACAGGTCTTGACAATAAAATGCACTGTCGTTACCGGGGGGAAATCCTGGAATGGCACTGTGTTTAGACTTGAACATAAAGCTCTTTTTGGTACTTTTTCCCTACAGGGACGCACTTCACTAAGATTTTTCTTCAAAAAATCAAGTGTCGTTGCAGTCTCTCAAGAAAAAGTATCAGTGGATGCCCAGCGCCTCGCCGCCCACCGCGGCGATCCCCTCGGCGGCCAGGACGCCCCGCAGGTGGTCCTCGTCGCTGACGCGGAAGATCATGTAGGCCTGCCCCTGGACCTGACCGAAGACGGAGTACATGTACTCGATGTCGATCTGGGCCTTAGAGAGGATGGTCAGCACCCGGGCCAGCCCGCCGGGCTGGTCGGGGACGGCCACGGCCACCACGGGGGTCATGGAGAGAATAAACCCGTGCTCCAACAGCACGTTGGAGGCCTCCTGGGGCTTGTCGGCGATGAGCCGCAGCACGCCGTAGTCGGCGGTCTCCGCGATGCTGATGGCCCGCAGGTCGATCTGGTTCTCCGACAGAATGGTGGTAATCTCAGAGAGCTGCCCGGCCCGATTTTCCAGGAAAACGGAAATTTGATGAATAGTCATACTCAAAGTTCTCCTTCATTCAGGGAGTATTTTTAATTAGGAATTAGGAGTTAGGAATTAGGAATTTTTTGAGAGGAGAAACAGGAGAAAAATTTCAATCCGTCCAGCGGAGCTGGACACATCCATTCCTAACTCCTCATTCCTAATTCCTAATTGAACGCCACAGGCGTTCAGATTTTCCGCTTGTCGATGACCCGGACGGCCTTGCCCTCGCTGCGGGCGATGGATTTGGGGGCCACCAGCTTGACCTTGGCGTAGATGCCCAGCATGGCCTTCAGCGCGGCCACCAGGCCCTTCTCCATCTCGGTGATCTTGGCCAGGGAGTCGGAGAAGTTCTCGGCGGTCATCTCCACCTGGACCTCCAGGGTGTCGGAGTTGTTCACCCGGTCCACAATGATCTGGTAGTTGGCGGGATAGCCCTGCTCCAGCAGCACCGTCTCGATCTGGGACGGGAAGACGTTGACGCCCTTGACGATCAGCATGTCGTCGCTGCGGCCCATGGGCTTGCACATCTTCACGTGGGTGCGGCCGCAGGAGCACTTCTCCCGGGTGAGCACGCAGATGTCCCGGGTGCGGTAGCGCAGCAGGGGGAAGGCCTCCTTGGTGATGGAGGTGAACACCAGCTCGCCCTTTCTCCCCTCGGGGAGGACCTCGCCGGTGTCCGGGTCGATGATCTCGGCGATGAAGTGGTCCTCGTTGATGTGCATCCCCGTCTGGGCGGAGCACTCGAAGGCCACGCCCGGGCCGCTGGTCTCGGTGAGGCCGTAGATGTCGTAGGCCTTGATGCCCAGCTTCTGCTCGATATCCCGGCGCATCTCCTCGCTCCAGGCCTCGGCGCCGAAGATGCCGGCCTTCAGCTTGATCTGGTCCCGGAGGCCCCGCTCGTGGATGCTCTCGGCCAGATAGGCGGCGTAGGAGGGGGTGCAGCAGAGGATGGTGGAGCCCAGGTCCGTCATGAACTGGAGCTGCCGGTCGGTGTTGCCGCTGCTCATGGGCAGGGTGAGGCACCCCACCTTGTGGCTGCCGCCGTTGAGGCCAGGGCCCCCGGTGAAGAGGCCGTAGCCGTAGCTCACGTGACACACGTCCTCGTTGGTGCCCCCGGCGGCCACGATGGCCCGGGCGCAGCAGTCCTCCCACAGGTCCAGATCGTGCTGGGTGTAGAAGGCCACCACCCGCCGTCCCGTGGTGCCGGAGGTGGACTGGATGCGGACGCAGTCCTTGAGGGGCTTGGCCAGCAGGCCGTAGGGGTAGGCGTCCCGCAGGTCGTCCTTGGTGAGGAAGGGGAGCTTGTGCAGGTCGTCCACGCTCTGAATGTCGTCGGGTGTGACGCCCTTCTCCTCCATCTTCTTGCGGTAGTAGGGGACGTTGTCCCACACGTGGCGCACCTGCTTCACCAGGCGCTCATTCTGCCAGGCCAGAATCTGCTCCCGGCTGGCGGTCTCGATTTCGGGCTGATAGTATCTCTCCATAAACTGATTCCTTTCGGGATTTTATGTGAATTTGAGGTTGAGGAAGTACTGAATAAATCGCCGCACAGGTCTTGCCGCCGAATTTTTCGTCTGGACGGCGTTAAAAAACCTTGAAATCCGTCAGGATTCCTGCGGTTTTTTGCCTTGCCAGACAAAAAATTCGGCTGGCAATACCCGCACGTCGATTTAATCCGTCCTTCCTTAAAAACAGACCGTAGGCTGCTGCGCCTCCGCGGCCGGCAGCATCCCGACGCTGATGGAATGGCGCGCTCTGGGGTTCAGCACCGCAAAATAGGTGTCGATGGGGAAGGGGGGGATGGCTCACACTGGACACTGTCTCCGCCGCGGCCTCCTTCGCCTGCGCCCGCAGCGCCTCAAAGTCCACTTGGGCATAGTCCACGCCCTCCTCGGTGACGTCCAGCGTAAAGACGCCGATGAACTTCCCCATGTCCCATACAATGTCGGCGGCGTACTGGGGAGAGCTCGTAAACCGATCCGGCAGATTTTCTGCGAAGTAGCGGCGCAGCTTCTTGATCTTCCTTCTCTGGGAGAGGATCGCCGGAAGATTCCGAAGGAAATAGGGAACATCCTCCAAAAGCTCCCATATTCCCCCTAAAATGTCCAAAAAATCCTCCCACATGGCTTACGCCTGCCGGCCCAGCAAAAAGGCCCGCTTGTTCATCTCCAAAAACTTCTCCGGCACACTCTGACCGATGGCCTCCATCCACTCCGCCTCGGTGAAGTCAAAGCTCCGGGACAGCCGCCCCATGAGCACCAGATTTACCGCCTTGGCGGACCCGGCCTCCTCGGCCAGGGAGAGGGCGTCGAAGGCGTCGATATCCATCCCCGCCGCCTGGATTTTGCTCGCCAGCTCCTGGGGGTAGGACGCCGCCCCGGTAATCACCGGCATGGGGTTGATCTGCTGTGTGTTGGTGACAATTTTGCCGCCTTTTTTCAAATACTCCGTCCACCGGGCGGCCTCCAGCAGCTCGAAGGAGACGATGTAATCCGCCTGCCCCTTGTCGATGACGGGGGAGTAGACCTTGTCGCCGTAGCGGACGTAGGTGACCACGCTGCCCCCCCGCTGGGACATGCCGTGGACCTCGGAGACCTTGATGTCGTAGCCCTTGGTGAGCAGCAGACGGCCCAGGAGCTTGCTGGCCAGCAGGGAGCCCTGTCCGCCCACGCCGACAATCATAATGTTTTTCGTTTCCATGCTCAACCCTCCTTCTTACCGCCCAAAGCGTCGAACTTGCAAAGCTGAGTGCACACGCCGCAGCCGGTGCAGAGCGTGGTGTCGATGACGGCCTTCTTATCCACGATGCTGATGGCGGGACAGCCGATCTTCATGCAGGACTTGCAGCCCACGCACTTCTCCGGATCGGCGGCGATGGGGCCGGGGTGCCTGACGTACTTGAGCAGCGCGCAGGGCCGGCGGGAGATAATCACCGACGGCTCGTCGGCGGCCAGCTCCTCCTTCACCGCCCGGTCGCACTCCGCCAGGTTGTAGGGGTCCACCACACGCACCCGTTTAATGCCGATGGCGCGGCAGAGGCTCTCCAGATCGATCTTGGTGCAGGGGTCGCCCTTCAAATTGACGCCGGTGGTGGGGTTCTGCTGGTGGCCGGTCATGCCGGTGATGGAGTTGTCCAGAATAATCACCGTGGAGTTGGACTCGTTGTAGGCGGTGTTGATGAGCCCTGTGACGCCGGAGTGCATAAAGGTGGAATCGCCGATCACCGCCACGCTGCGCCCTGCGGCCTCGCCGCCGCTGGCCTTGTTGAAGCCGTGGAGGCCGGAGATGGACGCGCCCATGCAGATGGTGGTGTCCATGGCCGCCAGAGGGGCCACCGCCCCCAGGGTATAGCACCCGATGTCGCCGAATACGGTGCACTTGTTCTGCTTCAAGGTATAGAACAGCCCTCTGTGGGGGCACCCGGCGCACATCACCGGAGGCCGGGGGGGAATGTCCTCCTCTAACTTCACCCCCACGGGGTAGGAGCGGGTGAGCTCATAGGCCACCTTGTTGGGGCTCAGCTCGTCGATGGCGGGGAAATTGGTCTCCCCGGTGCAGGCGAGCCCTAAGTTCCGGCAGTGGTCCTCAATGAAGCTGTCCAGCTCCTCCACCACCACCAGCAGGTCCACCGATTTGGCAAACTCTAAAATCTTCTGCTCCGGCAGGGGCCAGACCATGCCCAGCTTCAGCACCGGGTAGGTGTCGCCGCAGGCCTCCTTCACGTACTGGTAGCTGGTGGAGGAGGTGATGATCCCCATCTTGTGATCCTTACCCGGCTCCACGCGGTTGATCTCCGCGGTCTCCGCCCACTCGGTGAGCCTGCGAAGCCGCTCCTCCACCACCGGATGCCGCCGCTTGGCGTTGCCGGGCATCATGATGTACTTGCCGGGGTTCTTCTCATAGGGCTTTATGTCGGCCTCACGCCGCTCCCCCAGATCCACCACGCTCTGGGAGTGGGCGATGCGGGTGCACATCTTCATCAGCACCGGCGTGTCAAACTCCTCAGAGAGCTCATAGGCCAGCTTGGTGAACGCCAGCGCCTCGGCGCTGTCGGCGGGCTCCAGCATGGGGAGCTTGGCGGCCTTGGCGTAGTGGCGGGAATCCTGCTCATTCTGGGAGGAGTGCATCCCCGCGTCATCGGCCACGGCGATAATCATGCCGGCATTGACCCCGGTGTAGGAGATGGTAAAGAGGGGGTCGGCGGCCACGTTGAGGCCTACATGCTTCATGCCGCAGAAGCTGCGGCGGCCGGCCAGACAGGCCCCGAAAGCGGCCTCCATAGCCACCTTTTCATTGGGGGCCCACTCGGCGTAGATTTCGCTGTACTTGGCGGCGGCCTCGGTGATCTCCGTGCTGGGAGTTCCGGGGTAGCTGGAGACAAAGGAGCAGCCCGCCTCATACAGCCCTCTGGCAACGGCCTCGTTGCCAAGCAGCAGTTTTTTCATAGTTGTACCTCCTGAAAGGGAATAGTGTAGAGAATCAGACCTCGGCGTCGCCGATGGAGTCCTTCACCGTGACGGTGACAGTCCGCTCATAGCAGGAGAAGACCTCCTCCAGCCGCTCCCTGGACGGCGCCCTGGTGACAAAGCTCACCACCGGGACAATCACCAGCCCCGCGATCATGCAGAACGCGCCGGCGTTGATGGGGGACTGGAGCAGAGCGGGGAAGCTGGGCCGGAAGAAGATATTGGCCAGCATCACCACGGTAGAGAACACGAAGCTGGCGGTGCAGGCGGCCTTGGTGGTCCGCTTCCAGTAGAGCCCGTAGAGGAAGGGGGCTAAGAAGGCCCCGGCCAGCGCACCCCAGGAGACGCCCATCAGCTGCGCGATGAAGGTGACATTGGACCGGTACTGAATCAGGGCCAGAACCACGGAGATAGCGATAAACACCACCACCAGGCCCCGCATCCACCGAACCTGCCGTTTTTCGTCCATATCCTTTATGATATTACCCTTAATGAAATCCAATGTCAAGGTGGAGCTGGAGGCCAGAACCAGGGAGGACAGGGTGGACATGGAAGCCGACAGCACCAGAATCACCACCACGGCAATAAGCATGGTAGGCAGTCCCGAGAGCATGGTGGGAATCACGCTGTCAAAGCCCCCCACAATGCTGCCGTCGGGATTAAACTGCATCTTATCGGCAAACAGCCGCCCAAAGCCGCCCAGGAAGTAGCACCCGCCGGCCACAATCAGGGCGAAGGCCGTGGAGATCACCGTCCCCTTGCTGATAGCCGCCTCGCTCTTGATGGCGTAAAACTTCTGCACCATCTGGGGCAGCCCCCAGGTCCCCAGGCTGGTGAGGATCACCACCCCCAGCAGGTTCACCGGGTCCGGCCCAAAGAAGGAGTTAAACACCCCCGGCGCGGAGGACACAGCGGGGTCGCTGACCTGGGACAGCTTCTCCAGCGCCGCCAGAAAGCCCCCCTGGCTGTTCAGCACCGCCAGAATCACCGCGATAATGCCCACAATCATAATAATGCCCTGAATAAAGTCGTTAATCGCCGTGGCCATATACCCCCCGGCAATGACATAAATGCCGGTCAAAATCGCCATAACAACAACACAGATGGAGTAGTCAATATTAAACGCCATCCCAAACAGCCGGGACAGTCCGTTATAGAGCGAGGCGGTGTAGGGAATCAAAAAGATAAAGATAATCACCGACGCCGCCAGCTTCAGCGCCTCGCTGCCGAACCGCTTGCCAAAGAACTCCGGCATAGTGGCGCTGTCCAAATGCTGCGTCATAACGCGCGTCCGCCGTCCCAGCACCGCCCAGGCCAGCAGGGACCCGATAAAGGCATTCCCCAACCCGGCCCAGGTGGCAGCAATGCCGTACTTCCACCCAAACTGCCCCGCGTAGCCCACGAAGACCACCGCGGAAAAGTAGCTGGTGCCATAGGCAAAAGCGGTAAGCCAGGGCCCCACACTCCGCCCGCCCAGCACGAACCCGTTGACATCCGTAGCATGCCGCCGGCAGTAAAGCCCGATGCCAATCATCACGCCGAAGAACACCAGCAGCATAATCAGTTTAATTGCCAAGTCCATTGTTGATCTCTCCCCTTATCTTTTTTTGAATGAGGAATTAGGAGTTAGGAATTAGGAATGAATGTGTCCAGCGGAGCTGGACGATTTTCAATTTTAATGCAGTTTTGGATTACCAACTGCACCATGCTGCAAAAATTCCTAATTCCTCATTCCTAATTCCTAATTATAGAAGGCCTTCGGCCTTCAATTCGTGGTTTGTGCCTCCACCAGTCTCCCATGGCAGTAGCGCTCCCGCAGGACCGGCTTCTCGATCTTGCCGGTGGGGTTGCGGGGGACGTCGTCGAAGATGATTTTCCGGGGGCGCTTGTAGCGGGGCAGCTCCCGGCAGAAGGAGTTGATCTCCTCCTCGGTGCACGTCATGCCGTCCTTGACGGAGATGATGGCGGCGGCGATCTCGCCCAGGCGGGCGTCGGGCAGGCCGATGACGGCCACGTCCTTGATCTTGTCGTTCTTGCGCAGGAAGTCCTCAATCTGCACCGGGTAGAGGTTCTCGCCGCCGGTGATGATTACGTCCTTCTTCCGATCCACCAGGTAGATGAAGCCGTCCTCGTCCGTCCGGGCCATGTCGCCGGTGTAGAGCCAGCCGTTTTTCAGCACCTCCGCCGTGGCCTCCGGATTTTTGTAGTAGCAGAGCATCACGCCGGGACCCTGGACGATCAGCTCGCCCACCTCCCCCTGGGGGACGTCCTGGCCGCTCTCGTCCACAATCCGGGCCCGCCACTGGTAGCCGGGGACGCCGATGGCCCCCACCTTGTGGATGTTCTCCACCCCCAGGTGGACGCAGCCCGGGCCGATGGACTCACTGAGGCCGTAGTTGGTGTCGTAGAGGTGGTGGGGGAAGACCTGCTTCCACCGCTTGATGAGACTGGGGGGCACCGGCTGGGCGCCGATGTGCATGAGACGCCACTGGTCTAAGAAATAGTCCTTTAAATCCACCCGGCCGCTGTCGATGGCGTCCAGCAGGTCCTGGGCCCAGGGCACCAGCAGCCACACGATGGTGCACTTCTCCTCGGTGACCGCCCGGAGGATCCACTCCGGCTTCACCCCCCGGAGGAGCACCGCCCGGCTGCCGGAGACCAGGGAGCCGAACCAGTGCATCTTGGCCCCGGTGTGGTACAGGGGCGGGATGCAGAGGAACACGTCCTCCCGGGTCTGGCCGTGGTGGTGCTGCTCGGTCATGCAGGAGCAGAGCAGGGCCCGGTGGTTATGTAAGATGGCCTTGGGAAAGCCGGTGGTGCCGGAGGAGAAGTAGATGGCGGCGTGGTCCTCCTCGGTGAGAGCCACCGGGGGCGCGCTGGAGG
Source organism: uncultured Clostridia bacterium (assembly GCA_947383645.1). GTDB lineage: Bacteria > Bacillota > Clostridia > Oscillospirales > Oscillospiraceae > CAJFPI01. The sequence goes on from CANDEH010000014.1 coordinate 23,146, forward strand.
AGCAGAAGCCCATCAGCGTGCAGCAGTCCTCGGCGTAGTCCGGGGCCTCCCGGCCCACAAAGAAGAGCATCCGCACCTGGGAGAGGCTCCCCACAATGGGGTCCATCCGGGAGATGAACTCCGGCCCGAACACCAGCACCTCCACGTCCGCCAGCTCCAGGCAGTACTTGATCTCGTCGCTGGCGTAGCGGAAGTTCATGGGCACGGCGATGCACCCGGCCTTCAGGATGCCGAAGTACAGCGGCAGCCACTCCAGGCAGTTCATCAGCAGGATGCCCACCTTGGTGCCCCGCTTCACCCCCCGGCTGAGGAGGAGGTTGGCGAAGCGGTTGGCCCGACGGTCAAAGTCCCGCCAGCTCAGCTCCCGGCGGTAGGGGGCGTCGGGCATGGCGTTCTCGATCAGGCTGAAATCCCGCCAGGTGACCGCGTTGTCCCGCTCCTCGGAGGGGTTGATCTCCACCAGACTGACCTCGCTGCCGTAGAGCCGGGCGTTGCGCTCCAAAAAGTCCGTAATAACCATGTCTGTTCTCCTTTTTCACTCAGTTTTTATTGCGGCGCAATAAAAAACGTCCCCTGCAAGAAAATATCTTACAGAGGACGGGAAGCTCCCGTGGTACCACCTCAATTTACCGCTCGAAAGCGGCCTCACCGGATACGCGGACAGAGCCGTCCCCGTATCCCCGCGCGCTATCGGGCGCACCCGTCAATACCTACTGACCGGTTTTGCCGGTGTTCCGCTCGCCGCTCAGGGGAGTATTCGGTTCCAGCGCCCCTGCCGCCTCGCACCTGCCGCCGGCTCTCTGAGAGGGGAAACTGGCCCTACTTGGCCCCGTCCTCGCGTTGGTCAAAATAAACTATGTAAGAGACTTTACTACTTTTAGGCGCTAAAGTCAAGGGGAAATTTTTCAAACGGGCCCTAAAAGAGCCGGGGCTTTTCTGAAGATCCCTCCAAGAAGAAGTGGACGAACGAAAGTGGCTGTGATAAAATAGGCAAATCCGATACATACGGAGGCGTTATTCCATGACAAAGACAGAGTTTCAAAATTTGACGAAGCACACGGTGCTGCTGGACGGGGCTACCGGCTCCAACCTTCTGGCCCGGGGGATGCCTCGGGGGCTCCCCACGGAGCGGTGGGTCCTCCAGCACCCGGAGGTGTTGACGGAGCTCCAGCGCGCCTATGTGGAGGCGGGGAGCCAGATTGTCTATACGCCCACTTTTGGGGCCAACCGGCGGGCCATGTCCCTGTCGGGGATTGCGGAGGAGATTGGAGACTTTAACCGCCGCCTGGTGGAGATAACCCGGCGGGCTGTGGAGGGCAGGGCGCTGGTGGCGGGGGATCTGACCACCAGCGGTCAGGTGCCGGATGCGTCGGAGGAGTACACCTATGCCGACGCGCTGGAGCTGTACAAGGAGCAGATCTCCTGCCTGGCTGCGGCGGGAGTGGATCTGCTGGTGGCGGAGACCATGATGAGCGTGGACGAGGCGATGGCCGCGGTGGAGGCGGCGGGGCAGGTGTGCGATCTGCCCATCCTCTGCTGCCTGACGGTGGAGGCGGATGGAAACGCCTTCTCCGGCGGCCACGCCTCGGACGCTGCGGCGGCGCTGGAGGCGCTGGGGGCCGACGCTGTGGGCATCAACTGCTCTGTGGGTCCGGATCAGCTGGAGGCGGTAGTGGCCGGCATCCGCCGCGCGGTGCGCATCCCCGTCATCGCCAAGCCCAATGCCGGAATGCCCGTTATTACAGAGCGGGGAGAGGTGCTCTACACCATGGGACCGGAGGAGTTTGCCGGCCACATGGAGCCTTTGATGGCCGCGGGAGCTGCTCTGGTGGGCGGCTGCTGCGGAACGACGCCGGCCTACATCCGCTGCCTGCGGGAGCGGATACGGGCGATGGAGGAGCGAATCTGAGTGACGACTTGGGGGGAAGACCTCTGAGGGAGAGAAGCGGAGAAGGGGAGGCGCGGTATGGAGCTCGATACCCTCTACAATACCTTCACCGCCTCTAAGCAGGAGGCGGTGCGGCTGGACGCCGCCCTGCAGGCGCTTCCGCTGGAGACGGATCCGGTCCGTCTGGAGGGCTATGCCCGCTACCTCCGCCGCCGTCTGCGCCCTGCAGTGGAGGCGCTGGTCTCCGCCGACGACACAGAGGGGCTGAGCCGTCTGGCAGCGCTGGGATGGCTGGACGGAGGGACTGTGGATGCGGGCGCGGCGCTGGCCCGGAGGACGGGGAAATCGGCGGCGCTGGTGTGGCTGCTGCGGTGGAAGGGGGAGCACGATGCCTATCGGGACCGGGATCTCTCCCTCTGAGCTGGGGGTACTTCTCCTGCAAAACTGCCGCAACGAGCTGCTCAGTCTCTTCCCCCGGCTGGATACCGCGTTTGCCGCCCTCCCCTGCCGTCCGGCGGAGGAGGTCCCCGGCGGAGTTGCCGCAGACGCCACCGCCCTTTACTTTGCTCCGGCGCACCTCATTCGCCTCTACCGGGACTGTCCGGCGGCGGTGCGGCGGGGCTGTCTCCACATCCTGCTCCACATGCTGTACCTCCACCCCTTTCCTGTCCAGCCCCCTCCGCTGTGGGATCTGGCCTGCGACATGGCGGTGGAGCAGATCATCCAGCGCCAGGGGATCCCCCGCCTGAATCTGCCGCCCCATCCGGTGCGCGCGGACTGCTTTCGCCGGATGGGGGAGGGCCCTCTGTCCGCCGAGGGGATACGGATCATGTTGGCGGAGGGGCGCTTTCCCCATCCGGTCGAAGAGATGGCCGCGGCCTTTGCATTCGACAGTCACGCCCTCTGGCGGGCGCCGGAGGTGCGGGAGCGGGAGGAATTCTGGCGGGGGACCGCCGGCGGATTGGGCCGGAACGGCGGCGGGGCGGGGAGCTCCGCCGGCAGCGGCGGCGAGGTTCTCTCCGCCTTCGGGCGCAGTACCTGTGACTACCGGACGTTTCTGCGGCGCTTTACCGTCCTCCGGGAGGAGATGGCCCTGGATCCGGAGCAGTTTGACCAGCTTTTTTACTGCTACGGCCTGGAGCAGTACGGGAACCTGCCCCTGATTGAGCCCTTGGAGTACCAGGAGGCCAACCGCCTCAGCGAGCTGGTTATCGCCATTGACACCTCCGGATCCTGCTCCACGGAGACGGTGCGGCGGTTTCTGACGGAGACCTACGCCATCCTCAGCAATCAGGAGAACTTTTTCCGGGAAATGACCGTGTATCTCCTCCAGTGTGACTGCTGCGTCCAGAGCGTCAGGGTCCTCCGCTCGCCGGAGGACTGGCTGAGCTGCTGCGGACATATGACCGTCGAGGGCCGAGGCGGCACCGACTTCACCCCGGTGTTCCGCTATGTGGAGCGGCTGCGCCGGGAGGGAAAGCTGAAAAATTTAAAGGCGCTTCTCTATTTTACCGACGGCGACGGGGTTTATCCCGGCACGCCCACCGACTATGAAACTGCCTTTGTGTTTCTGCGCAGGACGCCTTTTATGGCCCGCATACCCCCCTGGGCTATATCGCTGACGGTGGAGCCGTAAGGAGGATGACTGTATGAATATTCAGGAGGCCAAGCAGGAGATCAGTAGCGCTCTGCGGGTCTATCACCGCAGGGATGCTGCCGGCCGGCCCCTCTTTCCCGTCCTGCGCCAGCGTCCCATTCTGCTGATGGGGCCGCCGGGTATCGGCAAGACCGCCATCATGGCCCAGATCGCCGCGGAGCAGGAGGTGGGGCTGGTGGCCTACACCATGACCCACCACACCCGACAGAGCGCCGTGGGGTTGCCCCGCATCGAGAGACAGGTCTTTGACGGGGTGGAGCGGACGGTGACGGAGTACACCCTCAGCGAGATCATAGCCTCGGTATACCGGTGTATGGAGCGCACCGGCCGGCGGGAGGGAATTTTGTTCATCGACGAGATCAACTGTGTGTCGGAGACCCTGGCTCCCACCATGCTTCAGTTTCTCCAGAACAAGACCTTCGGCAGCCACCGCGTTCCCGACGGCTGGGTGATTGTGGCGGCGGGGAATCCGGAGATCTACAACAAGTCCGCGCGCCCCTTCGACGTGGTAACGCTGGACCGGGTCCGGCGGCTGGATGTCGAGGCGGACTGCGGCGTGTGGATGGACTACGCCCGGGCCCGGGGTATCCACGCCGCCGTGCTCTCCTACCTGACCATCCGGCCCGAGGACTTCTACCGGGTGGACCGGGAGACCCCCTCTATCGTCACCGCCCGGGGCTGGGAGGACCTGTCGGAGCTCATCAGGGGCTACGAGGCGCTGGATATCCCGCTGACGGAGCGCCAGGTGGGGGAGTACCTGCAAAACCGGGAGACCGCCCGCCGCTTTGCCGGATACTATCAGCTCTACCGAAAGTATGGCACGGACTACGGCGTTCAGGATATTCTCCGGGGGGACGCAGACCGCCTGGCCGCGGCGGTGGAGATGGCCGGGGCTGCCGCCTTTGACGAGAGAATGACCGTGGTGAACCTGACATTGGACTGTCTCAATACCTGGTTTGAGCGCTATGAGCGGCGGGACGGGCAGATCGCCCGCCTCCACGAGGTGCTCAGCAACCTCAAAAGTTTTTGGCGCGGCCGGACGGACTGCGAAGACCTGCGGGAGTTCATCGAGGGCCAGCGCAGGAGTTTGCAGGAGAAAAAACGGGCGGAGCTGCCGGCGGACGAGGTCCGGGAGGAGTGGGTGCTGGACCGGCTGGAGCGCTATGCCGTCTCCCTCTTTGGCGCGCACATCCATGACGCGGAGACGGCTTTTTTGTTCCTGCGGGATCTGTTTGAGAGGGACGCGGCGGAGCGGGCGGCGCTGGTGGAGGAGATTTCCGGGCAGCTGGATCGGGCCTTCGATTTTCTGGAGCGGTGCTTTGGAGAGGGGCAGGAACTGGTGCAGTTCGTCTCTGTCCTCACCCGGACGGAGCGGGCGATGGCCTTTATCACCCGCCACGGCTCGGCACCCTACCTCCGCTGGAGTCAGGCGCTGCTCTACCGGGAGCGGGAGCAGGAGCTGCAGGCCGCCTGTGCCGACCTCCTCAGCCGAGGGACCGGGACAGGGGAGGAGGATTTCTAACCTGCGGCGGGGTGTCGGGCAGGGAATTCCCGTTGGAGGACGGATTCTGAGGTGTTGCCGGGGGACAACAGAACTTTTAGCGGCGGCTATTGACACACTGAGAAAGGAAATAGTATAATATTGGTATAGAATCGGCTGCGCGGAGGAGAGGAACGTGTGCGGCGCCAGAAGGCTGTGTGCCGCTTCACCAGACCGCCGGATATGGAGACTGCCATGAAAGAGAAGTCGGAAAAGCGCGAAAAGAGGAGGGGGACGTCCCTGCTCCTCTCTATTGTGCTGGTTTTCTGTCTGCTGGGGACGATTGTATACGCCGTATCCCGGAGAATCTCTGTGGAGATGTCCGCCGCGGCTATTCAAAACCTCAGCGAGAGTCTGGATCTGATCCAGTCCACTATCGAGGCGATTCTCCGCAGCGAGGCGGAGTTCCAGACGCTGATTGCGCAGGAGGTGGCCCGGGCGGAGGACCCGGAGGACTATATCCGCGCCTATGAGAAGAACCAGACGATGGCCAGAATGTCCCTGATCCTGTCCGGGGAGAAGGAGGGGGTCTCCAATACCGGGGAGGTCTTCACCGAGGAGGGGCTGGATTTCTCCGCCGGGGGGACGATTATGGGTCTGCCGGTCTCCCAGTCCTATCTGAACTATATGGGCACCTGGTCCTACACCGTCAAATGCCCCGTTGTCCGGGAGGGGGAGGAGATCGGAACGCTCTACGCCGAGTACGTCTACGACGCCGTGGACCGCTCCCTGCCCAACGGGTTTTACAACAAGCAGGCGTCGCTGTATATTATGGACGCCCAGAGCCAGCGCTTCGTGCTCAAGCCCAAGGGGATGGGCCAGCGCAGCGCGGGCCACCTGAATCTGGAGGATTTCTACCGGGCCAACAACATCGTGGACCCGGAGATTCACGCGGAGGTGACCTCCTGCCTGCGCGCCGGGCGGGACGCCCTCTTCTACCACGACATCCGGGAGGTCGATGCCCTGAACTATATATGGGCGGTGAACGGCGGGACCATCTTCCTGGTGGGCTACGTGCCCGTGGAGGCCATCCAGCAGGAGGGGCGGACAGTCAACCAGAACATCTTCCTGGTGGTGGCCTCCATGCTGGCGGCGTTTATCCTGTGCATCCTCATCTACTACCTGAACTGGCGGCAGCAGGAGAAGCTCCGCCGGGAGCAGGAGGCGGAGCGCCGCCTCCACAGCCAGCAGCTCTCCGAGGCCCTCCAGGCCGCCCAGATTGCCAGCGAGTCCAAGACCACCTTCCTCTCCAACATGTCCCACGATATTCGCACGCCCATGAACGCGGTGCTGGGCTTTACCACCCTCCTGGCCAGGGACGCGGAGAATCCGGCCAAGGTCCGGGAGTACACCAGGAAAATCACCGCCTCGGGCCAGCACCTGCTGAGCCTCATCAACGACATCCTGGATGTGTCCAAGATCGAGAGCGGGAAGGTGGTGCTGAGCTTTGAGGAGTTCGCTCTCAGCGACGTGGTCTCCTCGGTGGACGCCATCATTCAGCCCATGGCCCGGGCCAGGGGGCAGTCCTTCCACCTGGAGGTCACGGGCATCCGCCACGAGTACCTGGTGGGGGACGAGACGCGGATCAACCAGATCCTCATCAACCTCCTCTCCAACGCCGTGAAGTACACGCCGGAGGGCGGGAACATCTGGCTGCGCATGATCGGGCTGAAGCAGCGCTCCAGCCAGTATGAGCACATCCGCATCGAGGTGGAGGACGACGGCTACGGCATGACGCCGGAGTACCTGAAGACCATCTTCGACGCCTTCACTCGGGCGGAGAACAGCACCACCAACAAGGTCCAGGGCACCGGACTGGGCATGGCCATCACCAAGAGCATTGTGGAGCTGATGGGCGGCACCATCGATGTCACCAGCGAGGTAAATCGGGGCTCCCTGTTCCGCGTGGATCTGGAGCTGCGCATCCAGGAGGGGCAGGCGGACCGCCGGTTCTGGGCGGAGCGGGGCGTCCGGCGCATCCTGACCCTGGGCGGAGACGCCGGGAGCCGGGAGAGCATGGCGGCCCTCATGGCGGACGCGGGGGTCCGGGTGGACACCGCCGCCAACGTGGCGGAGGCGCTGGACCGGATTCGGGACAGCGGCGGGGATGTGCAGCTGCTCCTGCTGGACTGGGACGATCCCGGACAGGACGCTGTCCAGGCGGCCCAAGCCCTCCGCCAGGCCCTGCCGGGGGCGCTGACGCCGGTGCTGTTTCTGTCGGAGGACCCGGAGGGGGCGGGGGAGGCGCTGTCCCTGCGCTGTGCCGGCGTCCTTGCCAAGCCCTTTTTCGCCGCGGCCTTCCGGGAGAAGGCGGCGGAGCTGTGGGCCGGGGAGGCGGGGGAGACCCCCGGGGAGCCGTCCCCGGCGGAGAACAGCCTAAAGGGTCTGCGGTTCCTGGCCGCGGAGGACAACGAGATCAACGCGGAGATTCTGACGGAGCTGCTGGAGCTGGAGGGCGCCTCCTGCGAGGTGGCGGAGAACGGCCGCCTGGCGGCGGAGCGCTTCCGGCGCGCGGCGGAGGGCGAGTTCGACGCCATTTTGATGGATGTGCAGATGCCGGTGATGAACGGCCACGAGGCCACCCGGCTCATCCGCGCAATGGACCGCCCGGACGCCAGGACAATTCCCATCATCGCCATGACGGCCAACGCCTTCGCCGAGGACGAGAAGGCCGCCCTGGACGCGGGGATGGACGCCCATGTGCCCAAGCCCCTGGATGTGGAGCTTTTGAAGAAGGTCATCAGAGAATGTGTGGGAGGAGAGGACAGAGGATGAGTATGTGTGTCAAGAGAGGTCTGAGGAGAGGGACCGCCGCTGTCCTGGCGGTTCTGCTGATACTGCTGACCGCCTGCGCCAGCCAGGAGGACCCCAGGAACCTGATTACCCGGGAGGACGGCGAGGAGCGGGTGGTGAACCTGTTCAGTCCCATGGAGAAGACCAATCCCAACGCGGAGAACGTGGCCCGGACCGCAGCGGATCTGACGGTGGCCATGGCGGAGGAGCAGCTGGGGGTCAGCGTGGACTACTGGACCTACACTGCGGAGGACTACCAGGATAAAACCTATGACGAGGTGGCCCTGGACCGGGCCCGGAACAATATGGATGACCTGTACCTGCTCAACCCGGATGTCATTCTGGCTCTGGGGGCCGAGGGGAAGCTGGCGGACCTGTCCGGCCTGGACAGCGCCAAGAACCTGCGGGATATCATCCGCATCGCCAACACCGTGGACGGCAAGCTGGTGGCCATTCCGCAGGAGGTGGTGGCCTATGGGCTGTTCGTCAATGTGGACCTGTTCAAGCGGTACAATCTGGCCCTGCCCAACACCCCGGAGGAGTTTTTGGAGTGCTGCCGGGTGTTCAAGGCCAACGGCATCGAGACTCCCATCGGGGCCAACCGCTGGTGGCTGGAGACCTTCGTCTTTGCCATGGGCTACGCCGATCTCTACAACGGCGGCAACACCGAGGCGGAGATCGCCGCCCTCAACAGCGGGGAGGCCAGGTACAGCGACTATATGCGCCCCGGCTTTGAATTTCTTGAAACCCTGATGGACAAGGGCTACATCGACGCGGAAAAGGCCCTGGTCAGCGAGGCCATAGAGGGGGAGGGGGCGGACTTTCTCGCCGGAAAGACCCCCATCGTCATGGCCTACTGGGGGGCGGCCAACACCGAGACCGCCTATG
>CANDEH010000015.1 GCA_947383645.1 uncultured Clostridia bacterium
CCATCATCCGCACCGCCGAGTGCGCCGGAGCCCACGGGGTCATCATCCCCAAGCGGCGCAGCGCCGGCCTCACCGCCGTGGTGGCCAAGACCAGCGCCGGGGCGGTGAGCTACCTCCCCGTGGCCCGGGTACCCAACATCCCCCAGGCGCTCAAGGATCTGAAGGACCGGGGACTGTGGGTATTCGGTGCGGCGGCGGAGGGGACCACGGCGCTGTATGCGGCGGACCTGAAGAGCCCCGCCGCCATCGTCATCGGCAGCGAGGGGGACGGCATGAGCCGCCTGGTCCGAGAGAGCTGCGACTTTCTGGTGAGCATCCCCATGAAGGGGAAAATTTCCTCCCTGAACGCCAGCGCCGCCGCAGCGATACTGCTGTACGAGGCGGTGCGCCAGAGAGCTGCGCTCGATTGAAGATCGTTGCGTCTTGACAAAGCAAAAAGTCATGCTATAATAATAACAGAAGGGATACTGCGGCAAGCGGTTAGTCCCAGTTTATAGTCAAAGAAATGACCGCGACCGGGCTAAGGGGCGGTCATTTCCTTTTGAAGATCTGAAAACACAGACCAACAATGCCGATCATTACCAGGGAGTACGTGAATAACTCACCATATGTAACCATAGCAATCCCCCTTTCCGGGGGACAAGGCCCCCTAAGAGTGGGGGGACTAACCACCTGCCGTTTGCAACAGTATACCCTTCCGGCCTCGCCCGCAGGGGCTCAGCCCATCCATTATACCGCATAGCAGAATAATTTGTCAAATGCTGCCGGCAAGGCCCCCGTCCACAGGACGGGGGCCTTGCTTCTCCCGTCATTTTATGCTAAAATGTGCGCAGGAAAACGGAACAAAACCACCCCAAGAGAGGTCAAGCATGGACGAGGAAGAGAAAATTTACGAGGCAGAGGAGCCGGCGGCGGACGCCGCTCTGGACGACGACATCGACCTGCTCCTGGCCCGGTACGGCATCGTGGTCAGCGAGGAGGATCTGGACCTCCCGGATCTGCTCCCGCCGGAGGAGCCCGCCCCGGAGAAGGAGCGGCTGGATCCGGTAAAGCCGCCCATCCCTCTGGAGGAGCCAGAGTCCCCTGCGGAGGAGGCCCCCCCGCCGGAGGAACCGGCGGCGTCCGCGCCGCCCCGCCGCCGAAAAAAGAAGAAGACGCCGCCCCCACCCCCCGACCCCGAACCGGCCCCGGAGCCCTCCCCTGTGGAGGAACCGGTCCCGCCGGAGGAATCGGAGGAGCCCCTCTTTCCGATGGAGGACGTGGTGGCCAGCACGGTGGACTCGGTACTGGAGGAGCGGCGGGACGAGGTGCACCACTACCAGCGCCAGGTCCGCCGGACCCAGCGGCGGCAGGAGAAGCTCCACAGATCCAAGGCCAGCCGGGCCGCCGATCCGGAGGAGATCGAGGCGGAGAACGAGCCCTCCCTGGTGGAGGCGGCGGTACTGCAAAAGCGCCGGTACCGGCGCCTCCGCTCCCGGGCGGTGATGGCCACGGCGCTGACCCTGCTCTACTGGGCCCCCGTGGCCCTGAGCGCCCTGGGCATCCGGGTGCCCTACTACTCCCAGGACCTGCGGGTATTCGTGTGGGCCAGCGCCGCCGTGCAGGGATTGATCTGCCTCACGGGTCTGCCGGTGTTTATGGAGGGCTTCGGCCGGATGCAGATCAACTGCCACACCTGTGTGGCCCTGAGCAGCCTTCTGACCCTGGCCGACACAGTGTCGGTGCTGTTTTTGGAGGGCCGGATGGAGGCCAGCCCCCTGGGGGGTGTCGCCGCCGTCTCCCTGTGCCTGGCCCTGTGGGGGGAGTGCTGGCGGGCCGGGGCCCTGCGGGAGGGGTTCCGTCTGGCGGCCATCGGCGATCCCTCCTATGTGGCGGATCTGACAGAGAACGGGGCGGTGAAGCGCCGGGGCCGGTGCGGCGGGTTCTACAGCCGCGCGGTGAAGGAGGACGCCGCCTCCCGGTGGCAGCGCTTGCTGCTGCCCCTGGTGCTGGTGGGCTCGGCGGTGTTCGCCGTGCTCTGCTCCTACGGGTTGGAGCAGCCCAGGCACTTCCTCTGGTGCTGGTCGGCTATTCTGACGGCGGGGAGCGCCCTGGCTCTGCCCTGCGTCTACAGTATGCCCTTCTACGCCCTGGCCAAACGCCTGGGCAAGTCCGGCTGTGCCGTGGCGGGGCTCTACGGGGCGAAGCAGCTGAGCTTCAGCCGGGAGCTGCTGGTGGGGGACGAGGACCTGTTCCCCCCGGGGAGCGTCCGTCTGAAGGAGGTCAAGGTGATCCGGGAGGATGGGCGGAAGGTGGCCTCCTACGCCGGCAGTCTGGCCGCCGCCTACCGCTGCGGCTGGACGGATCTGCTGATGGGCTATCTCACCGACACCGGAGGTCAGATGGAGCACCTGGACCACTTCCACGTCCACGAGGAGGGGGGTGTCTCCGCCTCCATCCACGGGGAGACCGCCGTCCTGGGCACGGCCAACCTGATCCGGAAGCTGTCCATCCGCCTGCCCAGGAGCACGGAGCAGAAGGACGGGCTGTACCTGGCTATCGACGGGGAGGTCTGCGCCATCTTCTGCCTGGTCTACCAGCCCCAGGACGGGGTGCGCTGGTCCCTGGGGGCCATGCGGCGCAACGCCCTGACCCCCCACCTGGCCACCCGGGACCCCAATCTGACGCCCAAATTTCTCAAGAGCAGCTTCAATGCCGACGGCGGCGCGGTGCTGCTGGACCTGAACGACCGGCTGAACCTGTCCGACCCGGACCGGGAGGGCCGTCCCCGGCCCAACGCCCTGATCTACCGGGAGGGCCTGGCCCCCTTCCTGGAGGTGGTGGCGGGCAGCAGGCGCCTGTGCCGGGCGGTGAGCGCCGGCAACGCCATCTCCCTCTTCGGCAGCGTGGCGGGGACGCTCCTCAGCTACTATTTAATCTTCGTGGGCAGCATGAGCGCCTTCCACCCGCCCCAGCTGCTGCTGTTCATGGCCCTGTGGCTGCTGCCGGTACTGCTCTTATCGTACAATGTAGACAAAATATGAGGAGAACCCCGCCATGTCGGTAGAAATCTACGGCGTCGACCCGGAGACGGAGGACTTTCCCACCATCGCCGTGGCGGGGGAGGCGACCTTCAACGCCCTCTGGCAGCCGGCCATCGACGCCCTGGGCCTAATGCGCATCGGCAACATGCGCTGGCTCTACCGGACCGACCTGCCGGAAATCTTAGAGGAGCTGCACCGGCTCGCGGAGGCCCCCCTCCCCGCCCTCCCGGCGGGAGAGCGGGAGACTCTGGTTTGGGCCGCGGCGCGCCTGCGCCGGGAGCTGGCGGAGCGGTGGGCGGCGCACCCGGAGGCGGTCCGGCTCTGGATGGGCTGACCTTCCATTTTCGTCAAAATGCCGGAAACGGCGGCGGGAAACCCCGGTGAAACCGGGGGTGGCCGCCGCCGTTTTTTGTCTGGTTGCACAAAATGGAGGAAATGGTGAAACCGCCAAAAAATTTTGTTGTGCTGGCGGGGAAAATAGTATATAATCAATATGTTGAGCTAAAACCCCCGGTCCCTTGCGGGGGAATGCTATAAGTGGAAGGAGCTTACTATGGACATTCGTAACATCTGCCTCTTGGGACACGGCGGCAGCGGCAAGACCTCCCTGGTGGAGAGCATGCTGTACATCACCGGCGTGACGGACCGCATGGGCAAGACCGTGGACGGCAACACCGTCTGCGACTACGACGTGGAGGAGATCAAGCGCCAGATTTCCATCTCCCTGGCCATGACCCCGGTGATCTACAACGGCGTGAAGATCAACGTCCTGGACACCCCGGGCAACTTTGACTTCGCCGGCGAGATGCAGTCCGGCGTCCGGGCCGCCGAGGTGGGCGTGCTGGTGTGCGCCTCCAAGGACGGGCTCAGCGTGGGCGCGGAGCGGGGCTGGAAGTACCTCAAGGAGCAGAAGAAGCCCTGCCTCATCTACATCTCCAAGGAGGACGAGGAGAACGCCAACTTCTCCCAGACCCTGGACGCCCTGCGGGAGAAGCTCAGTAAGTCCATCGCCCCCGTGGTAGCTCCGATCTGGGACGACAACAAGCGCACCATCGGCATCATCGACGTGCTGAATAAGAAGGCCTACAAGATGGGCTCCGACAAGAAGGCCAAGCGGGAGGAGATCCCCATCCCCGAGAGCAAGCAGTCCGTGGTGGACGAGCTCTACGACCAGCTGATGGAGGCGGTCGCCGAGACCACCGAGGAGAACATGGAGAAGTACTTCGCCGGCGAGCCCTTCACCAAGGAGGAGATCATGACCGGCCTGAAGGTGGGCATGCACGAGGGCACCCTGGCCCCCGTGGTCTGCGGCTCCGCCTTCACGGGTCTCGGCACCGAGATGCTGCTTCAGACCATCGTGGACCTGGTCCCCGGCCCCCTGGAGATGGGCGCGGAGATCGGCACCGACGAGAACGGCGAGGGCGAGATCGAGGTCAAGCGGGACCCCAATGGCCCCACCGCCGCCATCGTCTTCAAGACCATCTCCGACCAGTACGGCAAGTACTCCCTGGTCAAGGTGGTCTCCGGCAAGATCACCGGCGATATGTCCCTCTACAACCCCGCCACCGGCAAGACCGAGAAGCTGGGCCGCCTGTATACCATCAAGGGCAAGAAGAACGAGGAGGTCAAGGAGATCGCCTGCGGCGACATCGGGGCCATCGCCAAGATGGACTACGTCCGCACCGGCGACACCCTGTGCGACCCCAAGAAGATCGTGAAGCTCACCCCGGTGGCCTTCGCCGAGCCTTGCTACTCCCGGGCCATCGCCCCCAAGACCCGGGGCCAGGAGGAGAAGATCGGTACCGGCCTCAACCGCCTCAACGAGGAGGATCCCACCTTCAACGTGGTCAACAACGGCGAGACCCACCAGACCGTGGTCTCCGGCGCCGGCGACATCCAGATCGACGTGCTGGTGAGCAAATTAAAGAGCCGCTTCGGCGTGGAGGCCGAGCTGGATACCCCCCGGGTGGCCTACCGCGAGAAGATCCGCAAGCAGGTCCGCAAGCAGGGCCGCCACAAGAAGCAGACCGGCGGCAGCGGCCAGTTCGGCGACGTGCACATCGTTTTCGAGCCCCAGGACGAGCAGGAGGACATGATCTTCGCCGAGGAGGTCTTCGGCGGCAGCGTGCCCAAGAACTTCTTCCCCGCCGTTGAAAAGGGCCTGAGAGAGGCGTGCAACCACGGCGTCCTGGCGGGCTACCCCATGGTGTTTTTGAAGGCCACCCTGGTGGACGGCTCCTACCACCCGGTGGACTCCTCGGAAATCGCCTTCAAGACCGCGGCGCAGCTGGCCTACAAGGCCGCCCTGCCCGAGGCGTCCCCCGTCCTGCTGGAGCCCATCGGCGAGCTGAAGGTCACCGTGCCCGACGCCTACATGGGCGACATCATCGGCGATCTCAACAAGCGCCGGGGCCGGGTCATGGGCATGAACCCCACCGGCGACGGCGACCAGGTGGTGGAGGCCGAGGTGCCCATGGCGGAGATGATGACCTACGCCATCGACCTCCGCTCCATGAGCCAGTCCCGCGGCTCCTTCACCTTCCACTTCGTGCGGTACGAGGAGTGTCCCCCGGCGGCCCAGGAGAAAGCTATCGCCGAGGCCAAGGCCCTGGCGGAGGAGTAAGCTATATATTTCCAGCCCCGCGGCTTTTGCCGCGGGGCCTTTTTCATCCGGCACACAGACGCAAAAAAGCGGGACGCCGTCTTCACAGCGCCCCGCGGGAAAACGAATCCCTCAGTCCTCCTCCACCGCCCCGTGGTCGTGGTCGCAGCACCCCTGACAGTCGGCGCAGCGGCTGAGCTCGTTGTCAATGCCCTGCCGCTTGTAGTAGTCCGCCAGGGCCGCCTTGATGGCCTGCTCCGCCAGAACGGAGCAGTGGACCTTCACCGCCGGGAGGCCGTCCAACGCCTCCACCACCGCCTGATTGGTCAGCTTCAGCGCCTCGCTGACAGGCTGGCCCTTAATCAGGTCCGTGGCGATGGAGCTGGTGGCGATGGCCGAGGCGCAGCCGAAGGTCTGAAACTTCACGTCCACAATGACGTCGCCCTCGATCTTCAGGTACATCTTCATGATATCGCCGCACTTGGCGTTGCCCACCTCGCCCACGCCGTTGGCGTCCTCCAGCACGCCCACGTTGTGGGGGTGCGCGAAATGCTCCATTACCTTCTCGCTGTATTCCATTGCCATACTGGCCACATCCTTTCTATTATTCGCTCTTTATCCGCCGTTTTCTTCCGTAAAACGCTCCACCCGCAGCCGCAGGCGGTACTTTTTGCGGAGGGCGGCGATAGTCTCCATCATCTCGGACTTGTGGTGGGCGTCCAGCGCCTGCTGGTCCCGCCACCTGTCGATCAGAAGCACCGTCTCCGGGTCCTCCATGGGGAAAAAGTACTCGTAGCCCTCATTTCCCGGCTCCGAGCGGATCAGCGCTACTGTTCCGCCGGAGGTCATCTCCTCCGCGAACCGCCGCGCGCTCCCCTCCTGACCGGTGTAGTAAATGTGAATGACAAGGCTCATGGCGTCATCCCGCCTCAGTCCTGATAGGGATTGGGGTTCGTCTCCATCATGCGGGTCCACACAGGGCTCATTTCGCGCAATGTGCGCACTACCTGGGGCACCTGCTCTAAGATATAGTCGATCTCCTCCTCTGTGTTGGTCTCGCAGAGGCTCAGGCGCAGGGAGCCGTGGGCGATCTCGTGGGGCAGGCCGATGGCCAGCAGCACGTGGCTGGGATCCAGGGAGCCGCTGGTGCAGGCGCTGCCGGAGCTGGCACAGATCCCCGCCAGATCCAGGCGCAGGAGCAGGCTCTCCCCCTCGATGCCCTCGAAGCAGAAGCTCACCATGCCGGGCAGGCGGCGCACCGGGTCCCCGGTGAGCCGGGAGAAGGGAATCCGGCTGAGGCCGGCGATCAGCTTATCCCGCAGGTGCGCCACCTTTTTCCGGTTCTCCTCTAAGTGGGCGCAGCTCTCCTCCAGCGCCGCGGCCATGGCGATGATGCTGGGCAGGGCCTCGGTGCCGGCCCGCTTGCCCCGCTCCTGGGCGCCGCCCTGGATGAAGGGCTGGATGGGGATGCCCTTGCGGCAGTACAGCGCCCCCACGCCCTTGGGCGCGTGGAACTTGTGGCCGGAGAGGGAGAGCATGTCGATGTGCTGCGCCTCCACGTCGATGGGCAGGTGGCCCGCCGCCTGCACCGCGTCGGTGTGGAACAGCACCCCCCGCTCCCGGCACAATGCCCCGATCTCACTGATGGGCTGGACGGAGCCGATCTCGTTGTTGGCGTACATCACCGTCACAAGGCAGGTGTCCTCCCGGATGGCGCTCTTCACGTCCTCCAGGCGGACCACGCCGTTGTCATACACCGGCAGCAGCGTCACCTCGAAGCCCTCCTTCTTCAGGGCGTCCAGGGTGTGGAGCACCGCGTGGTGCTCGATGGGGGTGGAGATCAGGTGGCGCTTCCCCTTGGCCGCCCCGGCCTGGGCGGCGTACCGGATGGCCCAGTTGTCCGCCTCGGTGCCGCAGCCGGTGAAGTAGATCTCCCGGCTCTGGGCACCCAGGCATTTCGCCATGGTCTCCCGGGCCTGCCGCAGGGCCGCCGACGCCTCCCGCCCCATCCGGTGCAGGCTGGAGGGGTTGCCGTAGGTCTCCGCCAGGGCCTTCGTCATGGCCTCCAGCGCCGTCTTACTCACCGCCGTAGTGGCGGCGTTATCCGCATACACAAACATTCCCGAACACTTCCTTTTATCTGTAAATTCCCAAAATTCTTAATTCCTAATTCCTAACTCCTCATTGGTTTGTCCGCGCCGCCGCTCTATCCGCCGGTGCTTATCCACCAGGTCCGCCAGTGTCACATGGTCCACCACGTTGGAGATGGCCCGGTCCACCTGCTCCCACAGATCCAGCGTCACGCACTCCCGGCACTTCTCGCAGCGGTTCACCTCGTCGTCAAGGCAGGACACCGGGGCGATGCCCCCCTCCACGGCCCGGAGAATCATCCCTACGGTGTAATCGTCGGGGGTCCGTGTCAGATGGTAGCCGCCCTTAGCGCCCCGGACGCTCTTGACGTAGCCGCTGCGCACCAGGATGGGAATCACCTGCTCCAGATACTTCTCACTGATCCCCTCCATGGCGGCCACCGTCTTCACGGAAAGATTCTGCTCCTCGTGGAGGGCCAGCGACAGCATCAAATGCAGCGCATACCGGCTTTTGGTCGAAATTCTCATGGGTGCTCACCTCGCAATTCCTATTATAGTGTAGGAATTGTATCTGTCAAGAGGGTTTTTCATTTTTTTCTATCTTTTCCGTGGCAGTTAGCTATTTCTCTGATTTTAAAGGGAGCACAGGGACAGCTGCGGGAGGACCTGCGCGGGGGAAAGCCCCCCTTCGAAGGGGGGCTTTCCTCTGCGGCGCACCGCAGGCGGAGCCGCCGCCGCGGGGGCCGCGCCATCCGCAGGCTTCTCCAAACATACAATGGACACGCCTCCTCCCCTGTGCTATAATAGCCGGAGACAGCTGTTATGCACGAAATTTACAAGTTGGATTTGCGCCATTCCCCCGCCCCCTGCCGGGCGGCCGGAAATTCGGCCACAATCCCTCTGCCCTGTCATCCCATGGTAACAGAGAAGGAGAACAACATGAGCCGCGCCGACGAAATCTTTATCCAAACCTGCCAAACCATCCTCCACACCGGCGCCTGGGACACGGACCTGCCCGTCCGGCCCCGGTGGGAGGACGGGACCCCCGCCCACACGGTGAAAACTTTCGGCGTAGTCAACCGCTACGACCTGCGCCGGGAGTTCCCGATCATGACACTGCGCCGCACCTACTTCAAGTCCTGCGTGGACGAGATCCTCTGGATCTGGCAGAAAAAATCCAACCGCGTGGCGGACCTATCCAGCCACATCTGGGACGCCTGGGCCGACGGCAGCGGCACCATCGGCAAGGCCTACGGCTACCAGCTGGGGGTAAAGCACCGCTACAGCGACGGTGCCTTCGACCAGGTGGACCGGGTGCTGAAGGACCTGCGGGAGAACCCGGCCAGCCGCCGGATGGTCACCAGCCTCTACAACCACCACGACCTCAGCGAGATGGGGCTGGCCCCCTGCGCCTGGTCCATGACCTTCAACGTCAGCGGCCACACCCTCAACGCCGTTTTAAACCAGCGCAGCCAGGACATGCTCACCGCCAGCAACTGGAATGTGTGTCAGTACGCGGTGCTGCTGCACATGATGGCCCGATCCGCCGGCCTGGAGGCGGGGGAGTTGCTCCACGTCGTCGCCGACTGCCACATCTACGACCGTCACGTGCCCCTGGTGGAGGAGCTGATTACCCGGGAGCCCCGCCCGGCCCCCAGGCTGTGGATCAACCCCGACAAGACGGATTTCTACAGCTTCACCGCGGAGGACTTCCGCCTGGAGGGCTACGACCCCCACCCATTTTCCGAGAAAATAGAGGTAGCCATATGATGAACGCCATCGCAGCCGTCAGCGCCCGCTGGGGCATCGGCAAAAACAACGACTTGCTCTTTCACATCCGCGAGGACATGCGGCGCTTCCGCACCCTCACCGCCGGCGGCGCCGTCCTTATGGGCCGCAAAACCCTGGACTCCCTCCCCGGCGGCCGCCCCCTGCCCCAGCGCCGGAACATCGTCATCACAAGGAACCCGCACTTCACCCGGGAGGGCGTGGAAATCATCCACTCCATCCCCGAGGCCCTCCGTCTGGCCGGAGAGCTGGAGGACGTCTGGGTCATCGGCGGCGGTGAAATCTACGCCGCCCTCCTCCCCAACTGCAAGCGCTGCTACATCACCAGAGTATCCGCAGATCCCCCCTTCGACGCCGCCTTTCCCGACCTGGACCGCCTCCCCAACTGGCGCCTCCTGGACGCCGGCGAACCCAAAACCGAGGATGGACTAAGCTACCGCTTCACGGAATATATCAACGAGAATCTATAATAAGCGAAAACCGCCTCCACTATCCCACGGAGGCGGTCAGCCTGTCGAAAAAACCGACGGTTTTTTCGACAGGCTGAGGCAAATTGGGACCATAGGCCCCAATTTGTCGCTGCGGCGGGCGATTGCACGCGAAAGGAACCCCTCTTGGGTTCCTTTCACACTATCCTCCTTACCGCTATCCTGCTCTGCCGGCTTTTTCGACAGTCTGACCACCTCCACTAATCCACGGAGGCGGTTTCCTTTTCCACTGAAATAAAGTATAATAGCCGCAAAGCGGCTATTATACTTTAGATTTGAACCTTTTTTCTCGCCCCTTGCGGGGCAGCCGAAAAAACCGGTTCAGTATACCATTTCAGCTTCGCCTCCATGGTATACTGACCTACACGCCAAAAAAATCAAATCCGTCGCCAAAGGCGACTCCACAACTCCTAATTCCTAACTCCTAACTCCTAATTCGTATCTCCTATCTCCTAACTCCTATCTCAAAAAAAAGGGGGGTTCCCATGCCAGACCTCACCACCGACGTCCGCTATATCAAGGGCATCGGCGAGCAGCGGGCCAAGGCCCTCGCCAAGCTCCATATCGCCACCCTTCGGGACCTCATCGCCTACTTCCCCCGGTCCTACGAGGACCGCAGCGCCGTCACCCCTATCGCCGCCCTCCAGGACGGGGAGACCGCCTGCGTGGAGGCCATGGTGGCCGCCCCTCCCACCCTCAGCCGGGTGCGCCGGGGGCTGGAGCTGGTGAAGCTGCGGGCGGTGGACGCCACCGGCACGCTGGAGATCACCTTCTTCAACCAGCCCTACATGAGGGACCAGCTGAAGGCCGGCGACACCTACACCTTCTGCGGCAAGGCGGAGGGGACCCTCCTGCGCAAGCAGATGGTAAACCCCGTGGTGGAGCGGGAGGGCCAGCACCTGCTCACCGGGCGCATCGTCCCCATCTACCCCCTCACCGCCGGGGTCAGCCAGTCTATCCTGATCCGCTCCGTGGCCCAGGGCCTGGACGCCTGCCGGGACCAGATCCCCGACCCCCTCCCCGAGTCGGTGCGGCAAGAGCACAAGCTCTGCCACATCTCCTACGCCTACGACCAGATCCACTTCCCCGCGGACCAGGAGACCCTGTCCATCGCCCGCCGCCGTCTGGTCTTTGAGGAACTGTTTTTGTTCGCCATCGGCCTCAAAAAGCTCCGCACCCGCCGGGAGACCGTCTCCGCCGCCCCCTGCCCGGCGACGGACCTGTCTGACTTCCACGCCGCCCTCCCCTTTGACCTCACCGCCGCCCAGCAGCGGGTGATCGGCGAGATTCTGGCGGATATGGCCTCCGGCCGCCCCATGAACCGCCTGGTACAGGGGGACGTGGGCTCCGGCAAGACCATGGTGGCCGCCGCCGCCGTGGTCTGCGCGGCGCGAAACGGCCTCCAGTCCGCCCTGATGGCCCCCACGGAGATCCTGGCCGAGCAGCACCACCGGGGCCTGGCCCCTCTCCTGGAGGGTCTGGGCCTCCGCTGCGCCCTCCTCACCGGATCCATGCCCGCCGCCAGACGCCGGGCCGTCCTGAGGCAGCTCTCTGAGGGCGAGGTGGACCTTGCCATCGGCACCCACGCCCTCATCAGCGCCGACGTGGCCTACCGGAACTTAGGGCTGGTGGTCACCGACGAGCAGCACCGCTTCGGCGTGGCCCAGCGCTCGGCCCTCTCGGCCAAGGGCACGGACCCCCACCTGCTGGTGATGTCCGCCACCCCCATCCCCCGGACCCTGGCCCTCATCATCTACGGCGATCTGGACGTATCGGTCATCGACCAGCTCCCCCCGGGCCGCCAGAGTGTGGACACCTTCGCCGTCCCCGGCAGCTACCACCAGCGGATCTACGCCTTTCTCCGCAAGCACATCGCCGCCGGCCGCCAGGCCTACATCATCTGCCCCATGGTGGAGGAAAACAACGCCCTCCCCGACGACCGCAAGGCGGTGAAGGAGTACGCCGCCATGCTACAGGAAAAGGTCTTCCCCGACCTGCGCATCGCCTTCGTCCACGGCAAGATGAAGGCGAAGGAGAAGGACGCCGTCATGTCCGCCTTCGCCGCCGGCGAAACGGACATCCTGGTCTCCACCACCGTGGTGGAGGTGGGGGTAGATGTGCCCAACGCGGTGGTAATGGTCATCGAAAACGCGGAGCGCTTCGGCCTCAGCCAGCTCCACCAGCTCCGTGGCCGCGTAGGCCGGGGACAGCACAAGTCCTACTGCATCCTGATCTCCGACAACCGCAGCGACGAGACCCGCGCCCGCCTCAAGGCCATGACACAGCTCCACGACGGCTTTCGCATCGCCGAGGAGGACTTAAAGCTCCGGGGCCCCGGCGACTTCTTCGGCCAGCGCCAGCACGGCCTCCCTGCCATGAAAATCGCGGACCTGAGCTGCGACCTGACCCTCCTCCAGGAGGCCCAAGGCGCGGCGGAGCAGCTCCTCCGGGAGGACCCGGAGCTCTCGAAGCACCCCCTCACCGCACAGAGGGTGGAGGAGCTGTTCGCGGCGCAAAGCACTTCATTCAATTAGGAATTAGGAATGAGGAATTAGGAATTTCGGATAAAAAAAGGAATTGCCCACAAATTGCGGACAATTCCTAATTCCTAACTCCTAATTCCTAATTTGCTTGCCACTGTAGCCCTCTGCTCCGCCGTAGTCTCCCAGCTGAAGCAGACCTCCGCAACTCGCCCCTCGTAGCACAGGAGGTACCACTCACGGCGCTCGGACTGTTCACCGTCCTCCCACATCAGCTGGTATGCCTCCCTGGCTCCCCAGGGGGCGGGGTCGATGGGATGGTATTTCTCCTCCCAGTATCCACCCGGCAGCTCGTCGTCGTAGTAGACCTCGTACCGCGCTTGCAGCATGGCGTCACGGCAGAGATCGTACAGCGCCGGGACCTTCACCACCGCCACGCTGTAGCTGAGATATGGCATCTCCCGCCCCTCCGCCGCGTCCAGACGGGGCTTCTGCACCGCCTCCTGCCAGGCCGTCAAAAACGACTCCCGCGCCGTCCACCGCCGGCTGTACCCCTCGTACTCCACCCCCACCAAATCCTCCACCGTCAGCGGCAGTTCATCATTGTAGGCGGTGAAGGTGTGGCCCTCATACTCGTACTCCTCGGTCCGGCCCGACTCCAGCCACCCGCGGTTGGTGCTGTATATGATCCCCGCCGCCACCAGCGCGTTCAGGCCGATCACCAGCACGAAGCAGGCCGCTATCGTGACCCCCATATTGACCCCCTTGGACACCCGCCTCCGTTTGAGCCACTCCCTGAGCCCGCAGATCCCCCCAATGATCGCAAAGAACAGCAGGGTGTGCGCCGCAAAGGCCGCCGCCTCCGCCGCCGGTCTGGTCCGCACCTCACTGACCACATAGGCCGCCAGCGCCAGCAGCACGCCATAGAGCATCCCCACCTGTAGATAGTGGTCGCTGCGCATGGGCAGAAACGTCCCCCGCTCCGCCGCCCGGACCGCCCTTCTGTGCCACAGGTAGTACCCGGCCACGCTGGCGGCGCACAGCGCGATCACCAGCAGCCACATGAGACCGCTGAACAGGTTGGAGACATTAGCCAGCGTCTCCGCCGGATGCCGCCGCACCTGCCCCCAGAGTATCCACCCCTGGAACAGCGCCAGAAGCAGCAGGGCGATGTTGGAGAACATCACGCTCCCCTTGGAGCGGTGAATGGTGTCCACCTCTGTCACCGGGTCCGTCTCGATGGGCACCGGGTTCTCCCGCTCGTTGTAAAACACCTGCATCTGGGCCGATGCCGCCGCCAGCTCCCACCCGGCGTGCCGGCAGAACTCGTAGAAGGTGCTCTGCCCTTCGCTGGGCTCCGGGTCAAAGACAGACGCCCCCGGGTAGTAGGTGACGCAGAACGTCAGCTCCTTGGGCTCAATCCGCCGGTAGACCCAGCTCCAGCTCCCAAACTTCTCCAGCAGCCACCCTCGCGCCGCCATCCGGCGCAGGTGTGTCTCGATCCCCTTCTGGTCAAAAAACGAGTACAGCTCAAACTTCCGCTTTCTCTCCCTCATCCCCGCTCCTCCTCTCCCAGCACCCGCCGGTAATCCTCCGCCTGGGCGCAGATCCTCCGGTACTCCTTCTCCAGCGCCGCCGCCCCGCTCTCCGTCAGGATATAGCTGCGCCGCCGCCCCTCCACCTTGGTCTCCCGGATCATCTCCGCCTGCCGGAACTCCTCCAGGAGATTGTAGAGCGTCCCCGATCCCACCGTCACCCGCCCATCGGTCATAGCCGGCACCCGGTCCAGAATATCCATCCCATAGCACTCCCGCCGGAGGCAGAGCAGAATATAGAACATCTGCTCCGTCAGCGTCTGAAACTTCAGCCGCGGCATCTCCACACCCCCTATTCTCGATATTCGAGTATCCTTGCCCTCAGTATATACTCGAATATCGAGAATGTCAACCCCCTCTCCCTGAAAAATCCACTCCCCCCTTGACGGGCGGCCCTGTGTGCCCTATCATAGAAGCACCAAAACCCGGCAAAGGGGGTGCCACTTTGAGACGTTTCCTGAAAAAATACAGAAAATGGCTTCTGCTCCTCCTCGCCGCCATACTGGTCTCCATCGGCCTGCTCCGCAGGGAGGCGTGCATTGAATATGACATGATGAGCTGCAAGGAAAAGCTGAAATTCCACATAGAAACGGAGCTCCAGGCCTTCAGCAGCAGCATCTTTGAATCCATCGAGATCGGCCGCCCCAGGTACAGCCGCGAAGTCCGGGAGTGGACCTTTATCGTACAGCTCAGGGGGGAGCCCCAGCCGCGCTACTATAAGTACATCCCCCGAAATCGCGTCTTCATCCAAATCGCATAGCGCAGGCAGGGTCCCGGAGCCTTCCCCGGGACCCTGCCTTGTCATTCCATGCCTTGAAACCTCTCAAAGCCCCCGGCAGAGTTTGCGCCTCCGGCGCAAATCGTTTTTCCGAAAACCGCGTTCTCGGAAAAACCCCTTGCGGGCCGCGCTCGGCCCGAACCTTTTTTTGAGGGGGACGGCCCACCGTCCCCCTCAAAAAATCGTTCCCCCGTCCCCTCGGTCTGAAATGATTGCGGCCATTTCAGACTGCAAGCTCAAAGCTGTACCAGGTGTGTTCCGCCGCATGGACCATTTCCCAGGTAAACCCCTGGGCCTCACACTCCTCCCAGGTGATATACCGGAAATAGAACTCCGTCTCCAGGTGACAGGGAATCAGATCCAGTATCACATCCCGAATCTGCTCAAACCCCTGGGGAATCCCGGACACGTCGGGAAAGATCACCCGGATATGCCCGTACTCCCCGGTCTCCTGGGCCTCCGCCCAGATGCCGCACCCCCGGATCGCCCGGTTGATTCCCGCCAGCGTAAAGCTGTCCCCGCTGACCTGGAGCAGCGCGGCGATGGCCTCCCGCCGCCGCCGCACGCCGTAATCCACCGGCCGGTGGGCGAAGAGGTCCTCCCACAGCGTCAGCCCCTCGGCCTCCGCCGTGGACAGAATGGCCTCCCGCTCCGCCCACTCCACGGCGGCGCAGCAGCCGTCCAGGGCCGCCCCCGCCGCCTCCAGCTCGCTGCCGCTGAGGGAGCCCTCCGACAGGTCGTACACGCCCAGGGGCCGCAGCATCTCCTTCAAATACGCGCCGTACCCCATGCCCTCACGCCTCCCCGATGGTCAGCGACTGCAAGGTCGGCAGCTCCCCCACCGCCGCCGGCACATCCTCCGCCGGGGCGGCAAGGCGGTAGTTGGCCACACCGGGCAGCTGATAGAGCAGGTTCCCCAGCTCCGCGCGCAGCACGCCCTTTCCCAGCAGCCGGCCGGTGAAGTATCCCCGCAGCGCCGCGTCCGCCGCCGCCGCGGCCTCCTGATAGGTGCAGCCCTTCGCCGGAGTCAGCGTCACCTGCAAAGCCACCGGCCGCAGACGGGGCGCCAGCACCCGCAGATCCACCGCAATCTCCCGCTTCTCCTGGAGGTACGACTGGATCTCTGTAAGCAAGGCCGCCTCCGGAACCCCGGCCACCGTGGCCACATACACGTCCACCGTTCCAATGCCCCGGGCCCGGCCCACCGCCGTAGCCGCCGCCACCGCGGGAAAGCCCATGGCCTCCTGCTCATAGAAGGCGGCGTTGGCCCCGTTGGGGAGGCGGCGGTAGCTGTCCAGGATCCGCCGCCGCAGGGACTCGTCCCCCTCCTCCTCCGCCCCTCCGGCGAAGGGCTCGGGATTTCCGCACCGGGTGATCCCCGTCGGGGGCACCGCCATCACGGTAATCATCCCCGCGCCGATATTTCCGGCGCTGCCCGTCTCCATGGCCTGGGCGGGTACATCCACGTGGGTCTCCCCCGCCGGCAGCACAGCCGCCTCCCGCGTGGCAAAGCGGAGCCCGCCCGCCGTCATGCACACCGTTCCCGCCGGGATGGTCAGATTCTGCCCCGCCGCCGTGGAGACGAAAAACCGGACGGTTCCTATGGCCGCCGTGGCGGCGCTGCGGGCGATCCCCCGCGTCTCCCCGTGGTAGTCCAGATACACCCCCGACGCCGTCTGCGGAAAGCTCTGGGCCATCACCCAGTCCGCCTGGGCGTACAGCGCCTGAGCCTGGGCGGCCATGGCGTACAGCCGCACCGGCAGGTCGCAGGCGTCGGTGGGGAGATAGCCGGCGCGCCGGGAAAACACCTGCATCATCTCCTGATAGATCGTCTCAATATCCCGCATAGTACCTCCTCACACCGTCACGCGCAGAGACAGCCGCTCCCCCTCGCAGACGAGCCGCACCTCCGCCGCCACCCGGCCGCCGCCGCTGTCCGTGAGCGTCACATCCTCCACGCTGACCTTCTCCTCCCGCAGGGCCTGCGCCACGTACTGCCTGGCCGCCGACAGCCGGCCGCCTCCGGACTCGCCGCTGAGGCGGTAGAGCTCGCTGCCCAGATCCGGCAGCAGCGGGAATCCACCCCGCCGGGCGCACAGGCGAAAGAGCACCCGCTGCAGGAGGGCCTCCGCCCCCTCCAGGCGCACCAGACCGCCCCGGTCATCCCGCACATAGTCCCCGTCCCGAAGCCAAAGCTCCATCTCATCTCCTCCTCCCGCTCAGCACATGCAGGGCATATAGGGCACGCCGTTGACACTCAGATCCCCCTGAATATCCACCGTCCCCCGAATCTCCACCGTGCCGCTGTTGCGCAAAATGACAGACGCGTCGCCGTTGTAGAGGCCCACCTCTCCCGGCTCCAACCCGTCCCCCTTCCACTGCATCAGCGTCCCGGCAATGCACCGCTCCTCCCGGCCGCAGCCGCCCTTGATTACCAGCACCGCATCCCCCACTCTGGGGCTCCAGACCACCCCTCCCGGCCCATACACCGGCAGGGCGCGGTCCTCCCCGCGGGTCACAACTGCCGCCTGACCGCCGCCGATGGTGGTCATACCCACCTCCGCCTCGGCGCTCTCCTCCCGGGCCAGCTGCGCCGCGCCGGCCATCCGCCTGCCCATCCACATCTCAGTCTCTCGCCTCCATCACCACCGTGGTCAGCGTCCCCGCCGGTCCTCCCCGGCTCTCCGCCTCCGCCACATCATACTGTCCCTCCAGCCCCAGCGGCGGATAGCGCAGGGCCACGACGTCCCCCGGCTGGGCCTGAAAGCTCCCGGGCAGCACGATCTCCACCTGCCGCGCCCCCTCCCGGGACTTTTGGAGCTGATAGCCGGCGGTGTAGCGCATGGCCTCCCCGGAGCTCCGCCGGGGCATGTACAGCACCTGCCGGCGGCGGCCGCCCCGTCGGACAAAGTCCCCGTCGCGCACCGTCTCCGCATGGACGCCGCTCTTGTCCTTCACCAGCACCTCCGAGAGCACGCCGTACCGCCGCTCCCGCACCTGACAGCGCACCACCGAGCTATCCTCCACCCGGAGCTGCCGTCCGCTGCCCCGCAGAGGGGCGGCCCGCAGCACCCCCAGCGCCGTCATATGGGGCGCAAAGCCCCCCGCCAGCTCCGTAAAACCGCTGACAGCCCGCCACTGGCTGCTGCCGCTTGTCACGCGGTACACCCCCCTCGCGACCAGCTCCCTCTCCCTCTCGCAGGACACGTAGGGCTCCGCGTGGCGCCGCAGTATCTCCGACAGCGTGGCCTGCTGATAGTTCTCCGCCTCCGCCTCGTTGTCCAGAAGCAGCGCCGCCATCCCCCGCCCGCTGAGGCGGAGCAGCACCCCCTCCCCGGAGACCTCCAGGGCGTACTCATCCACCACGCCCAGGAGCGCCGCCTCCGCCCCCTCATAGGCGGCGAACCGGTGACACAGGGGCAGCACCTCCCCCAGCTTCCCGTCGTAGAGACACACCGCCTCCAGCTCGTCGCAGGGTACGCCGCCGGTACGC
Organism: uncultured Clostridia bacterium; assembly: GCA_947383645.1. Classification (GTDB taxonomy): domain Bacteria; phylum Bacillota; class Clostridia; order Oscillospirales; family Oscillospiraceae; genus CAJFPI01. Next base: position 18,338 of record CANDEH010000015.1, read on the forward strand.
AGAATGCGCCAGCGCAGGGTCACCGGCAGCTCAAAGCTCCGCCCGTCCACTGTCAAAAGCCGCACCGTCATACCGGCACCACCACCTGCTGCCCCACCTGAATCAGATTGGGATTCTTAATCCCCGGATTGGCCCGCAGCAGCGCCTCCAGCGCCACGCCGTACCGCCCGGCCACCCCCCACAGGGTGTCCCCCCGGGCCACGGTGTGCACCGTTCCCTCCTGCGCCGCCGCTGCGGAGGCCGCCAGCTCCCGCAGCCCCTCCCGGATGCCGGGGAAGTCCTCGGCAAAGGTGAAGCGGTAGCGCACATAGTCCGGCAGGGGCTCCTCCGTCAGGGACAGCTCCGTAAAGTAGGCGCTGGCCGTCTGCCAGACGGGGTGAACCAGAATCCCCGGCCCGTCCTGATAGAACAGGGAGGCCAGCGTCTTAAACTCCTCATAGGCCCCCGCCCCGGCAAACTCCCCCTCCCCCCGGAGCACCCGGCGGCCCAGCCCCAGATCCTGCATGCAGTACCGCCCGAAGGGGATCTTATGCACCGCCACCTGCCGCTCAAAGGAGATCGCGTATGTTCTGGGGTTGTGGGGCCACGTGTAGCTCTTATACCGCATCGGCGTCAAACGCACAAAACCCTCTCCTCTCAATACAGCGTAAAGCCGCCGTCATACCGTCGGCTGTCCCTCTCCCAGCGGTCCGACAGCGCCTTGGGCGTCAGCTCTGTCTCCTCCCCGGCCGCCGCCGGCCTATACTCCGCCGCCGGAGCGCCCCCCGCCGCCGAAAGCATCTGCTCCGCCGCGGGGAAGGCCGGCCCCGGCGCCGACAGCCGCTGCCCGGCCGTCCCAAGTCCCCGGCGCGGCGGCGCGGCAGGCTCCTCCCAGGTGCGCTCCTCCCGCCGGACCGCCTCGGGAAGGGACGGCTCCGCCGTCCCTTCCCGCTCTCCCCCGCGAATCTCCGCCTCCTCCGACCATCTCCGGCGTTGCCGCCGGCGGCGAACGTCCTTTGCCGTACTCTCTTCCGGCCCGTCCCGCTCCGCCGGCGCGACCGCCCCCTCCTCCGCCGCAGTCAGTGCGCTCCGGGGCGGCGGCGTCTGCCGCTCCGCCCACGTCTCCGCTGTCGCCGCCGTCTCTCTTTCCGCCGGTCTCTTCCGATCCCGCCGCTCGCTCCTGACCGCCTCTCCCCGCCGCAGCGGCGGTTCCTCCGACGCCCGGGCAAGCCGACGGAACACCTCCTCGCGAAATCCGGCGTTCTCCGCCGCCGTCTCCCGGAGATCCGCTTCCCCCCGAAAATCCGGCACGCTCAGGCGCTCCGCGCCGCCCAGGGCCTCCGCCGCCGCCGACAGCAGCGCGCGTACCGTCTCCATGGGAACGCGCAGCGCAATCTCCACCATCTCCGGCCTGTTCTCCGTCATGCCCGCACTTCCATCCGCTTCCGCGCCAGCACGGACACCTTCTCCGCCACCATGGCCCCCAGCTTTCCCTCCTCAGCGATGGCGCTCCAGTTGCACCCGCTGTAGATCACCCGCCTGTCGGGCTTACAGATCACCAGGGAAAAGTCCTTAATGGTGTAGAAGTCGATGCCGTCGCTGATGGCGTCGTCGGTGGCATAGAGCCTAGTCAGCTCCAGCACATACTGGCACTGCCCGCCGATGGTGGCCACCGGCTCCTCCTCCCCGAAGGCCTCGATCACCTGACTGGTCTTGGTGGTCCTGGCGCTGTAGCTCTGCACCACCGCCACCTTTCTCCCCTCCAGCTCCAGATAGATATCGCTGCTGGTGGGAAACCCTGTCGCTTTTGCCATAGTTCTCCTCCTCCATCGTCACGCGCCGCCCGGTCTTCCGCCCCCGCCGCGGGGACGGAAGCCGGGCAGTCTTCCTGCCTCAGCGGCCCCTCTTTTCAGGGGGCCCATCCTCACACCGCAATATGGGCGGTCAGGCAGATCTGATTCAGCCCATGGGCCACGGCGAAGCTGAACTCCACCATACACACCGCCGGATCCGCGGCATCCGCCGTCACCGTCACGTCGCCGTAGCCGTCGATAATTTCCGCCGCCAGCTTATTCTCCAGCTCCACAATCACCTGGGAGCGGATCGCCCCCCGGGTCTGGGCGGTATTCTTCTGCCGCGCAAAGCGGCTGCGCAGGGCGGCGCGGACCGCGGGAATCACATCGTCCACAATCAGGATGGTACTCAGCTCCCGCCACGTACTGTCCGCCGCGTCGCCGGTCTTGGTCCGGGTGGTAATCCCCCGCACCGCCGACACCGTCCCGCCGGCGCTCTCGACGGGCGTCACGCCGCCCCGGACCAGCAGATCGATGTCGTTGTCGCCGTACCGCGCCGCCGTGCCGCCCAGGCCCCGGAGCGCCGCCCCGTTGATGGGCGCCGCCGGGTCGCTGCCGGCGGCGATCACCCCCGCCAGGGCCGCCGCGGCAAACATCCCCGCCAGACAGTCGCCGCCCTCCGAGAGCACATCGCCTCCGGCCAGAACCATCCGCTCACTGTTCAGCGCCTGGGCCCGGGCGATCAGCTCCGCCACGGTCTCGCCGCTGCTGCCCACCACGCCGACACGCTCCCGGCGGGCGGCGCTGGCCTCCTCCAGGCTGGTCCGCAGCAGCTGCTGCACCGACAGCTCGCCGCTGTCGCAGACCACCACCCGCACATCCTCCTCCATGCCCAGCGCGTCGAAGGCGTCGCCGTAGTGCTCCCCGTCGGCGGCCTTCACCGCCTTCACCACCGAGGCCCCGTTCAAAAACAGCAGCCGCAGCATGGTCTCCATACCCCTCGTCTCTCCGTCCGCGCCGAAGGCGGCCACCCCCGCTTCAAGGCTGGTGACGGTCACCACCTTCCCGCTCTCCCCCTTGCTGGACAGCGCGGCCAGCCCGACCACCTTGCTGCCGCCAAAGCGCTGTACCACCGCGGAGGCGTCATAGGAGGAATACACCCCCGGCCGCTCATGTACCATCGTGCTCAATCCAAGGCACCCCTTTCAATCTGAAATCCAGCAGCAGGCCGGTCTCCGCCTCCACCGCCGCCAAAAAGAAGGCGTCGCACTGGAGAGAGCCCCGCTGCAAAAACATCCCGCTGTCCCGGTCGAAGCGCGCCTCGCCCCAGTCCATCTTTCCCGGCCGCAGCCCCGCCGCGACACCGTCCGACAGCGCGTCGTGGGCCCTCTCCAGGGCCGCAAGACATCCCCCGGCCCCGGCGTCACGGGGCGCGTAGGCGTCCAGCGCAAGGGTGACCTCCGCCCGCCGTCCATAGACCTCCCGCTCCGCCCCGCTCCTCTCGTCCCGCTCCGTACCCAGATAGTTCCCCAGCCCCGCCGGGGCGCTGACGCAGCCGCGCACCCCCACGGCAATCACCGCGCCGTCGTACCGTCCGGCCCACGCCCGGCTGTAGGCGGCCTCCGCCCGCAGTCCCCGCGACCGCAGCCGCTCTATCACCGCCTGGCGCACCAGCTCCACACCGCCCGTCATACTACCATCTCCCTCTCCGGCGCCAGCACCGCCCGGCAGTAGAGATCCTCCTCCCCGAAAGGCACCGTCACACTCTCCCGCACCCGGTAAACCCCCTGGCCGCAGGCAATGACCGCCTCCCGGTCCACCGGCCGGTCCGCCGGCCCGACATACAGCCACAGCCGCTGATCCACATCTCCCAGCGCCGTACTCTGCCGCTCCTCGTCCGACCGCCGCGTCCGCACCGGCTGCACAAAGGCCCGCCAGCTCTCCCCCGTCTCCTTGCAGCGCACCGTCTGTCCGTAGGCGTCGAGAATCTCTGCAAACAGCTCTCTCATCCCCGCACTCCCATAAAGACAAACCCCTCGCCGCCGCAGTAGGGGGCCATCATCCGCTCCGCCTGACGCCGGAGCCGATCCCCGGCGCCGCCGCTGACAGAGCCGGCGCCGGCAGTCACGGACACCTCTCCCACGCTGAAACTCTCCACGCGCCCGCCGGCGCCGCCGCGGCTGTCCAGCAGCCCCGCCGCGGCCAGGAAGGCGGCGGCGCAGAGGAGCGCCTCCCGGCACTCCTCCCGCCTGTCCCCCGCCTGCCGCGCCAGCTGACGCTCCGTCTCCCGGCACAGCAGGCGCAGCAGCGTCTCCTCCCCCGCCGCCGGCCGCGCAATCCCCGCCGCCAGCGCATAGATCTCCTCCGTCATCCCGTCGCCCCCTCTCTCGCAGACTTCGCTTACACCTTCAGCACCTTGGACGCCCCCTGATAGAGCTTGGCAAAGCCGGAGATGCTGGTGATCGCCGCCCGCTCCAGCTGGCGGTCGATGAGCTTGTCGGCCTCCACCGTCACCTCTCCCCCGGTGACCATCTCCAGGGCATAGCGCTTATCCAGCCCGATCAGCGTCCCCGCCGGCATGGCGGAGGTGCGCAGGAGCTTCGCCCCCAGGGGCGTGGTCAGCGTACCGGTCCCCTGGAAGTTGAGCCCGGTGAGGGGGTTCTGCAGCTCCGGCAGCTTGAGGAGCTGCAGCATCACATCCCTGGGGACCAGCAGGGCGTTCATGCAGTAGGGGTCGAACTGGGCCCAGAACTCCAGCAGCGCCCCATAGCTCAGCGTGCCGGCCTTGCCGGAGATGGGACCGCTGCCCACCTGGAAGCTCTCGGCGGCGTTGTTGTTGCCGTCCCCTCTGAGCACCGCGTCGATGGCGTCCTCCACATGCATGCGGGCGATATGGCTGCCGATCTGGCGCAGGGTCACCGCAAACAGATCCAGCCGCTGGAAGCGCACCGCCTCATAGGAGGCCACCAGCATACGCCCGCGCTTGTGGAGGCGCACCAGATTCTGCTGGGTCCTGATGACGGTCTCGGGCAGCTTAGCCCCCTCCTCCACACGGCGGAGGCTCTTGTCCTCCTCCGAGGGGACGGAGGCGATGGTGCGGTAGTCCATCCCCTCAAAGACCGTCTCCGCGGCGGTGATATCCTTCAGGATGCTGCTCTCCTCCATCCCCTGACGCACCACCCGGGAGACGAACTCCGGGAACAGCACCGCCGACTGGGAGCAGTGGAAGAACTTCTCCACCATGTCGCTCCGGGGGCCCTTCACATGGATGCCAAAGCGCTTGAGCTGGCGCTGAAAGGCGTCCAGCCCCTCCAGGGCGGTGCCCTGATAGCCCTCGCTGGGGTCGATGCTCTCCAGCACCTGGGTGAAGGTCCTGCCGCTCTCCTGATACATCCCCTTCTCCAGCTTCACACTGTCAAATCCGTACTCCATCGCGTACCTCCCCTTTCTTCAAAGCAGAATCGTCACCGTCTTGCCGCTCTCATCCCGGTCCACCACCCAGTAGCTCCTTCCCGCCTGCCCGGCGGGGACGGAGGCCGCCGCGCCGCTGTCCTGCCCGCCGCTCTCCTCTCCGGTCTGTCCGGCGCTCTGCACGCCGCCCTTGCCGTCGGCCGTCAGAGCGGTGTACCCCAGCGCCGGCGCCGCACCGCTGTAGCCCACCGCGGCAAAGCCGCCCATCTGCACCGTGCAGGCGTCCTCTCTGGCGCACACCGCCACGCCGCAGAAGGGGTCTCCTGCCGCGCAGCCGGCCACGCAGCCGCCGCTGTCCACCTTGACCACGTGCCCCTCCGTCACGCCGCCCATAAACGTTGCGCACCACTGCCCGATCCCCTCAAACGAAACCTTCATACCAAACCTCCCATTTCTTTAGAAAGCACGGAATAAATCGACGCACACGACCTGCCGCCGGATTTTCTGCCTGACCCGCGTTAAAAACCTCGAAATTCATCAGGATTCCTGCGGCTTTTTGCCTCTTTGGCAAAAAATTCATCGGGCAAGCCGCACCCGTCAACGGTATCCGCGCCCCCCTCTATTGCCGCCCGCCTCCCGGCGGGAAACAGCCTACACCATAAACGCGCTTCCCGGATCCTCCCGGCGGCCCCGGCTCAGCTGCACGTCGCCGGGCCCCTCCGTCCGCCTGCGGTAGACCCTGCGCAGCTCGATCAGCTCCGCCTCCTCCAGGCGATCCGCCATGGCGGCAAAGAGGCCGGCGTCCAGATCCGCGTCGGCCAGCACCGCCAGCCGCACCACCTCCTGCCGCAGCCCCTTCAGATAGCTGCGCCCCATGGCCGCCTCCCGCTCCAGCCGCCGCAGCTCCTCCCGCAGTCCCTCCTCTCCGGACTGCTCCACCAGGGCCTTCAGCGCCGCCGGCACGGTTCTCCCCTTTCGCACCACCCCCGCCGTTCTCTGGGCGGGCACCGCCACAAAGGACCACTCGTAGGCGTCCTTTGCCTCCCGCAGCGTCACATAGCAGAGCTTTCCGCCATACCGCTGTCCCGGCACATGGTCGCACTGGTTCTTCCCGCAGATGGAGCACACCCGCTCCCCCACGCTGCACCCCACGCTGACCTCCTTCTTGATGCCCCCCTCGATCTCCCGGATCAGATCCGCGTTGTCCGCCGTGCGCAGCATGTAGGCCCAGCCCTTCAGCCAGCAGTAGCCGTCCCCGGCCTCGGTTTTCTGCCCCTCCTCCCGGACCACCTCCGTGCGGTAGAGCCGGGCGCTCTGCCCCCTGGCGGACCACTGGTGGTCAAAGATGCCGCTCTTCCCCACAAACAGCGTCCCCAGCTCCCGAAGGCACCCCTCGTCGAAGCGCTCAAAGTCCCGATCCACCTCGTTGTCGCACAGGCGCAGGGCAAAGGTGTAGACCTCATCCGCCTCCAGCGGCCTCTGGGAGAAGCGGTTGATCTCCGCCAGATCCCCCGTCTCCGCCACCGCCGCCGCGCCGCTCTCCAGTTTCTTTTTGATCTCCATGGTCATTCCTCTCCTCTCTCCGCTCTCTCGCAGCTCAGGGCGATCTGTCTGGCCTGCTGGCGGTACCACTCCGCCTTGGCCTCCTCCACCTGATCCTGCAAATTGATGTCGTCCCAGACCACCTCAAAGCCGCCGTACCACCCGTGAAGCCGCAGCCACAGCCGGCAGATCTTCTCCACCACCGGCGTCAGCCCCCGCCGGATGGCCGTCAGCTCCGAGGTCAGGATGTCCGCCTGCTGGGCGCTCATCCGCTCCGTGGAGGACCAGCTCAGTCCCAGCATAAAGGGCGGGATCCCCGTCTTGGCCACCAGCTGCTCCAGAATCTGCCGCACCGGCGCCTCGCTGTCCAGCACCTGGTTGTCCGCCCCGATGACCTTGATCTCCACATCTCCGATGGCCACAAAGTCCCGGACGCTGCCGTCCCTGCCGCTCTCCATGGCCCTGCTCCACTCCCGGGCAATCTGCCGGCCCCGCTCGGCGCACTCCGCCGGATCCATCTCCCCGCTCCGGGGCTTGTACACCACCGCGAAGCGCACATTCCCCATCCGCTCCCAGTTGGCCCCCATGGCGGCGTAGATCTTCCCCAGCAGCTCCGCCAAAAAGGGCATTCCCCGCAGGATGGACACCCCACAGGGGCTGTCCGCCTCCGGATTATAGGGGGTAAACAGCAGCAGCTCCTGCCGCGGCAGGGGATCCATCCCCCCGTCCCGCCCCGGCCCGCAGATGACGAACTCCAGCGGCGTGGCCCCCTGCCGCACCTCAATCTCCTCCACCCGGCCGCACAGCAGCGCGGCAATCTCCTCCCGCCCCCTCTCCAGCACGATCTCCCCCACCGCCTGCCCGAAGGTCAGCATAGAGTCCAGGTACATATCCAGAAAGGCGTTTATCCCCACCTGTCCCCGCCCCACGGGCACCGTCCGCAGGAACTGCCGCAGCCCCGCCTGGGCCGCCTCCTCCTCGCACACCACGCTCACCCCGCCCACCAGCCGGATGATCTTCCCAATGGCCGCGTCCACCGCCGGCACCGCGGACCGCACGGCCCGATACAGCCGCCCCTGGGCCCCCAGGCGCGCCGCCGAGAGCATCTCCCGGTCCGCCCCGGCCCCCCGCAGCTGCGTACAGACCGCCCGCTCCTGCGTCCCCTTCCTCTTCCAAAATCCCATACAAGCCTCCTGCACACCGTTTTTTCAAGCGCACCCTTCCGCCGCCGTCAGAAGTAAAGATCTCCCCTCGCCGCCAACTCCTACCTCCCCGTTCGCTCCACCGCCAGCCCCGCCGCCGCGAACCCCCGCTCCCGCCCGGCCACGGTGGCGGCAAAGTAGCGCATGTCGTCCATGGCGTGGTCGTTCTCCTTCCGGGGGGCCTCCCGGCCCTCGCCGCCCTGCTCCCAGCAGTAGTCCTCGATCTCCCGGAGGCAGTCCTCACAGCCCTCGCAGATCACCATCCGCCCGCTCTTGAGCAACCCCGCCGTCAGCCGGATGCCCGAGAGCACATCGTTCACCGCCCCCGTCACAGAGAACCCCTCCCGCCGCAGGGCGGTGATAAAGCTGACGGCCGACGGGTCCGCCACAACCCGTTCAATCCGCCGTTCTCCGGCCAACCGCCTCAGCATCTCCACATACTCCTGATCCGTCAGCTGCACCCCCGTCTCCCGGGAGGCGTAGTACCGCTCCTCCACCCGGTACCACACCTCCCCGTACTTCCCCCAGAGCCCCATGGAGCACGGGTTTGTCGTACCGTAGTCCACACTGACGCACCACCGCTCCGCCGTCCCCCCAGGCCGGGGCCTGGCGTGGACCTCCCGCCGGTAGAAGTCGTAGATCCGCCCCTCCGGCGAGGTCCACTCCCCCAGCACAAACCGCCGGTAGAAGGCCCCGGCGTACCGCCGCTCGTACTGCGCCCGGGTGGCCGGGGAGAGCCCGGGGTTGTCCGCCATGGTGAAGTGGAGGTACAGCATCCGCCGCTCCTCCGCCTTCCGGATCCACTCCCGGTAAAACCAGTGCCCCGGCCCCTCGGGATTGCAGCTGAACCACAGCTTTGCCCCCTCCACGCTGCACCTGGCCAGGGCCTGCTCCACGAAGCTCCGGGGCATCAGCGCCGCCTCGTCCAGCAGCACCCCGGCGAAGGTGGCCCCCTGGATCAGCGCCGCGCTGCTCTCGTCTCTGCCCCCCGCCAGACAGAAGCGATTCTCCCGCCCCTCCCCGCTGACCAGAAGCAGATTCTCCCCCCGCCGCTCCCGGACAGACAGCCCCATCCCCCGTAGCACCGGCAGCACCTCCTGCAATACATTCCGCCTGAGCGCCCCGATGGTCTTGCCGCACAGAGCGAACTGCCGCCCGTCAAAGCTCCGCATCGCCCAGCAGAAGAAGCCGATCCCCATGCACAGCGTCTTGCCGCTGCGCACCGCCCCGTCGCAGATAACCCCCTCAAACTCCGGCGACTCCCGCCACCACAGCATGGCCCGCCTCTGTCTGGGCGAAAACCTCACTCCTCCCCACCTCCGCTCACCGCATCCAGGAAGGCCTCCAGCCCCGGGCCGCCCCCCGTCCGATCCTCCTGCAGCCGCACCAGCAGCTCCAGGGCCTTCAGCCGGTCCAGGAACTTCAGCTCCACCGTTCCGTTGGCGTGCCGCTTGAACTCCGCCACGCCCTCCAGCCGGAACCGCTTCAGATCCACCGGCTCCTGGGCAAAGGCAATCTGAATTCCGTCGTTGGGCCGGTAGAAGGCCAGCCGCTCCAGATAGCGGATGATCTCCTCCCGGCTTTTGCACTTCTTCATTCTTCTCATCCCCTCTATCCCCCCGCCGCCGCCCCCGCACCCTTGCACAGCGGCGTGCAACCCGCCCCCTCCATTTCCAAAAAAATCGAAGCGCGGCAAAAAAGGGTCAAAAAAAAGCCGCCGTCCCCGGCAGCTTCTATCAGGCGTGATTCCAGGCAGGCCCCGCTTTTTTATCCCGCCCTCTTGAAGGACTCCCCTTCTCTATGCTATACTGTATGAAAACCCGTACCACACCCCCGGCAGAGAGGAGGCGCCGCCTTGAAAATCCAGGAGTCCGCGGAGAACTATCTGGAGACTATTCTCATCCTGAACCGCCGCAACGGGTACGCCCGGGCCATCGACATCGCCGCCGCCCTAGAGTTCTCCAAGCCCAGCGTCAGCATCGCCATGAAGCACCTGCGGGAGAACGGCTATATCGAGGTGGACGGCGGCGGCCACATCACCCTCACCCCCGCCGGCGCGGAGATTGCCGAGCGCATCTATGAGCGCCACACCTTCCTCTCCGGCTGGCTCACCGCCATCGGCGTGGACCCGGCGGTGGCCGCAGAGGACGCCTGCCGCATCGAGCACGTCATCAGCGCCGAGACCTTCGCCGCCCTGCAAGCCTACGCGGAAAAACACGCGCCATAACCCCATCCGCAAGCTGCCCCGCCGGAACCGGCGGGGCAGCTTCGTCCTATTTCTTCAATCCCAGCTTCTCCACGGCCTCCTCCCGCATTTTGTACTTCAAAATTTTCCCTGCGGCGTTCATGGGGAAGCTGTCCACAAACTCCACATAGCGGGGCACCTTGTGCTTGGCCATATGGGAGAGAACAAATGCCTTCATCTCCTGCTCCGTCAGGGTCTCCCCCTCCTTGAGGATGACGCAGGCCATAATCTCCTCGCCGTACTGCTCGTCGGGGACGCCGATCACCTGGACGTCCCTCACCTTGGGGTGGGTGTAGATGAACTCCTCGATCTCCCGGGGATAGATGTTCTCGCCGCCCCGGATAATCATATCCTTCAGCCGCCCGGTGACCTTGAAATTCCCGTTCTCGTCCTCACAGCAGAGGTCGCCGCTGTGGAGCCACCCCTCGGCGTCGATGGTCTCCGCCGTGGCCCTGGGCATCTTGTAGTAGCCCTTCATAATGTTGTACCCCCGGGCCACAAACTCGCCGCTGACGCCGACGGGGCACTCCTCCCCGGTGTTGGGGTCGATGATCTTGCACTCCACGTTGGCAAAGCGGCTCCCCACGGTCTCCGTCCGCACATCCAGGGGGTCGTCGAAGCTGCTCATGGTGCAACCGGGGGACGCCTCGGTCTGGCCGAAGACGGAGATGATCTGTTTCATATTCATAATGTCCGCCGCCTTGCGCATCAGCTCCGGGGGGCAGTTGGCCCCGGCCATGATCCCCGTGCGGATGTGGGAGAAGTCGGTGTTGGGGAAGTCGGGGTGGTTCATCATGGCGATGAACATGGTGGGCACGCCGTTGAAGCAGGTGATCCGCTCCTGGTGGACGCAGGCCAGAGCCGGCTTGGGGGAGAAGTAGGGCAGGGGGCACATGGTGGTGCCGTGGGTCATGGAGGCCGTCATGGACAGCACCATGCCGAAACAGTGGAACATGGGCACCTGGATCATCATCCGGTCGGCGGTGGAGAGGTCCATGTGGTCCCCGATATACTTGCCGTTGTTGACCACGTTGTAGTGGGTGAGCATGACCCCCTTGGGGAAGCCGGTGGTGCCGGAGGTGTACTGCATGTTGGCCACGTCGTGGATGTCCACGGCGGCGGCCCGGCGGCGGACCTCCTCCATGGGCGTCTTCTCCGACAGAGCCAGTGCCTCCTCCCAGGTGAGGCACCCGGCCTGGCGGTAGCCCACGGTGACCACGTTGCGCAAAAAGGGCAGCTTTTTGCAGTGGAGGGGCTTTCCCGGGACGGTGTCCCGGAGCTCCGGGCAGAGCTCGGCGATAATCTCCGCGTAGTGGCTGTCCCGGTAGCTCTCGATCATCACCAGGGTGTGGGTGTCGGACTGGCGGAGGAGGTACTCCGCCTCGTGGATCTTGTAGGCGGTGTTCACCGTCACCAGCACCGCGCCGATCTTTGTCGTGGCCCAGAAGGTGATGAACCAGGCGGGCACGTTGGTGGCCCAGATGGCCACCTTGTCCCCGCTCTTCACGCCCATAGCGATGAGGGACCGGGCGAACTGGTCCACGTCATCCCGGAACTGAGCGTAGGTCCGGGTGTAGTCCAGGGTGGTATACTTGAAGGCGACCTGATCCGGGAACTCCTCCACCATCCGATCCAGGACCTGGGGGAAGGTGTACTCAATGACGGTATCCTTCTTCCACACATACTGACCGGTGCCCTGGGTGTTGTAGTAGAGGTGGCGCTTGCGCCGCTCCCGCTCGAAGTGGGACATGGTGACGGTGTAGTGGGTGAGGATCATCTCCAGATCCTCCAGCCCGGGAATCCAGTCCGGCTCCCAGAGGAGGGAGAGATAACCGTCGTAGTTGACGCTGCGCAGGGCGTTCATCAGCTCCTGGAGGGGCAGATCCCCCTCGCCCAGGAGCCTGTGGCCGCCCTCCGCCGCCGCATCGGTGAGGCGCACGTGGCGGACGTAGGCCCCCAGGTTGGTGATGGTCTCCTCGGCGGTCTCGCGCTGGAGGAGGCAGGTCTCGTGCATGTCCCAGCAGGCGGCCAGGCGGTCGCTGGCGAAGTGGTTGAGCACATCCCGGAGCCGCGCCGTGTCCCGGAGCCCCCCGGCGGTGGCCAGGAGCAGCGTGACGCCGGACCCCTCGGCCCGGGCCATGGCGTTCTCCACGCCGGCGATGACCTTCCCTGTGTCCGCACAGCCGGTGGTCAGGACCACGTAGGGCACCAGGAGGTCCCTGGCGGCGCGGAGGGTCTCCGGGAGGTCGGCGGCGCCGCCGTTCAGGAAGTCCCCGGCCACGGTGAGGCAGGGGATCTCCAGGTTCTGCCGGCTGAGGCTCCGGCGGTTGGAGAGGGCCATCTCGGGGTTGATGGGGCTGGTCTTGGTCTGAAAAATGGGGTTGTGGATACTGTCAATCTCCACGCCCTGCACGCGGGTCTCCGCGGCGGCGGCGCAGAAGCCGGCCCAATCCCGGTTGGGCCAGCCGTGGATGGAGTAGGAAAGTTTCATAAACAACGGGCCTCCTCATGTACAGGTTGTCCCTGCGCTCGTCTAAATCCGTTCATAGGCGATTCTGGGCGTTCCGTCTGCGACGTGTATGATTCCGCAGCGCAGGAAACCGTTTTTTTCGATCAAATGGCGCATAACCGCGTTTTTCTCATGGGTATCTATCCGCAGATGGTTCTTCTTCCCCCAACAAAACGACACGACTGCGCCGAAGATGCCGGGGACCTCCCCGTCGCTTGCCACGCGGTGGATGGTCCCATACGTGCCGCCGGACAGCCACCCGCCGTCCTCGATCACAGCGTAGGTCTCGTCGCTGCCGACGATAAAGGCGAACACGCCATGGACACGGCGGCCCGCCTCCACCACATAGAGCCGTCCCTCTTCGATATCCGCCCGGAGCAGGTCCTCCGGCGGGAAATGCGTCCCCCACTGGCCGGGGTTTCCGCTCTCCGCCATAAAGCCCCTCGCCCGGGCGTAGATGGACTGAATGGCGGGGAAATCAGCCGGGGAAGCGCTTCGGATCTCCAATCTGTCCATATGCGCTTCCCATCAGATCCCCTCGTAGACGATCTTGTTCAACGCGCTGATGTAGGCGCGGATGGAGGCGCCGATAATATCGGTGGAGATGCCGTTGCCGGAGTAGAGCCGGCCGTTGGACCGGAGCTTTACCAGGGCGGAGCCCATGGCCTCCCGGCCCTCGGTGACGGTCTGGATCTGGAAGT
>CANDEH010000016.1 GCA_947383645.1 uncultured Clostridia bacterium
GAAAGGAACCCCTCTTGGGTTCCTTTCACACTATCCTCCTTACCGCCATCCTGCTTTGCCGTCTTTTTTGACAGACTGAGGCGGGAAACCGTCTCTTTTTTATTGTAAAACACAGTTGACAAATCTGGGAAAAGCCGTACAATACAGATGACACCTGTCAAGACACCTATATAGAAATCGGAAGAGAGGGATTCTCCCATGGACAGAGTACAAGCTTTTCTCAAGAGAAAGAATATCGTCATCTCCGCCAGGCGCTACGGTATCGACGCCCTGGGCGCCATGGCCCAGGGGCTGTTCTGCTCCCTGCTCATCGGCACCATTCTCAACACCATCGGCAGCCAGTTCGACATCGGCTTTCTCACCGCCCAGATCATTGAGATCAACAAGAAGGGGTACACCATCGGCGGACTGTGCTCCTTCATGAGCGGATCCGCCATGGCGGCGGCCATCGGCTACGCCCTTCAGGCCCCGCCCATGGTGCTGTTCTCCCTGGTCACCGTGGGCTACGCCTGCAACGCCCTGGGCGGGGCGGGGGGGCCGCTGGCCGTGCTGTTTGTGGCCATTATCGCCGCGGAGTTCGGCAAGGCGGTGAGCAAGGAGACCAAGGTGGATATTTTGGTCACTCCCATTGTTACGATTTTGGTCGGTATCGGGTCCGCCTGGCTCATCGCGCCCCCCATCGGCGGCGCAGCCGACGCCTTCGGCACCCTCATCAACCGCGCCACCGTGCTCCAGCCCTTCTGGATGGGGATTCTGGTATCCGTACTGGTGGGCGTGGCGCTGACACTGCCCATCTCCTCGGCGGCCATCTGTCAGGTGCTGGGCCTGGTGGGCTTGGCCGGCGGGGCCGCTGTGGCCGGGTGCTGCGCCCAGATGGTGGGCTTCGCGGTGATGTCCTTCCGGGAGAACCGTTGGGGCGGTCTGGTGTCCCAGGGCATCGGGACCTCCATGCTCCAGATGCCCAACATCGTGAAGAACCCCCGGATCTGGATCCCCCCCACTTTGGCCTCCGCCATCACCGGGCCCATCGCCACGTGCCTGTTCAAGCTGGAGATGAACGGTGCGCCCATCAACTCCGGCATGGGCACCTGCGGCCTCTGCGGGCAGATCGGTGTGTGGACCGGCTGGCTTTCCCCCAGCGAGAAGGCCATCGAGAAGGTGGGCGCCGTGGCGGTGAGTCCCACCGCTCTCCACTGGGTGGGGCTGATTTTGATCTCCTTTGTTCTGCCCGCCGTGCTGTCGGTGATCTTCTGCGAGGCGCTGCGGCGGATCGGCTGGATCAAGGAGGGCGATTTGACCCTGGAATAGAGAAATTCGAATGTAGGACCCCCCGAACGCATCGCGTTGGGGGGGTCCGGTTTTTGTGGCCGGCGGGGGCTGCCGCCGTTCAAGGCGGGGTGTCCGGCCTCTCCTTGTCCGAATCGCCTCCGGCGACATCCGGCTGCCCCGCCGCGTGGAGTCCCTATTGATTTTGGGACGGCGGGGCGGTATAATTGCCAGTAGAAAAATATGGCCCTCCCGAGGGGGGCGAGACGGAGGGTACAGCTATGGCCAGCAGCGATTTTGACATCCGAAACGGCATGCTCCTGCGCTACACCGGCGCCGGCGGGGATGTGGTGGTGCCGGCGGAGGTGAGAAGCATCGGGGCCGACGCCTTCGCCGGCTGCGAGGGGCTCCGGTCTCTGCGCATTGATGGGGAGATGACCTTTATCGGCACAGACGCCTTTGCCCGCTGCCCCAACGCCGCCGTCAGGGCCCTCCGGAACCCGCCGGGGGACGCCGACGACCCGGAGAGCCGTCTGCGCATGGCCCTGGGCTACTGCGCCGACCCGACGGGGTATGAGGAAAAGGCGGCTGCCGCCTATGCCCGGTACGCCAGGGGGCAGCGCCGGCGGATTGAGAGCGCCGCAAGGCGGATGGGGCTGGAGGCGGCGCTCCGCTATTTCCCGGAGGAGCCGGAGAGGCCGGTGGACTACAAAAAGCTCAGCGGGAAGCAGAAGGTGCTGGCGCTGGAGGAGGCGGTGCTCTCCGGAGACAGGGCGCGCCTGGAGGCGGTGCTGACAGGGTGCGGGAGCTTCGAGTTTACCGCCAGGGCCCTGGGGCTGGCCTGCCGGTTCGCCTCCCTGGAGGTGGTGCGCCGGCTGGTGGAGGCCGGGTGTAATTTCCATCTGGAGCGGGATGTGGGGCTGACCGCCAAGTACGACATCTACACCAACTACACCGGGTATTTCAACAGCCGCCTGGTGTGGCACCGGTTTGAGTATATGCTGATGGCGGACTCTGTGGCCGACAGGGAGCGCTTCGGGGACTTCCGGGGGATCGAGGGCGTTCTCCTGGGGGAGGGCCGGGAGCGGGCGGCCATAGCGGAGACGGAGCGGCTGGAGATCCTGCGCTACCTCACCGGGTCGTTAAAAGCCAGAGCGGATTTGGAGGGGCTGTTCTACAGCGCCGTGGTGGAGGGCCGGGAGGCCTTTATGGAGGTGTTCCTGGAGCGGAGGGTGGTTCTCGGCAGCTTCGATGTCTCCCGGCTGGAGAGCCGGCAGAGGATGGAGGTGCTGCCCCGGATGCTGGACGTGGCCAGGGCGCAGGGGAAGCACCGGCTTGGCGTGACCCTGGGCCTCCTCCAGTCGGTCCAGGACGATGCGGCTCTGGTGGCGCGGCTGTTAGACGAGGGACAGCTGCCTAAGAAGCTGGACACCACCCGGCTTCTCAAGGGATCCCTGGAGGCGGGGAACGCCGGGACGCTCTCGCTGTGTTTGCAGCGGGGGTTCTGTAAGAGCATCGCCACACGGGACAAGCTCATCGAGCAGTCCATCGCCCAGGGCCGGACGGAGCACACGGCGGTGCTGCTGGAGTACAAGAACCGCACGGCGGACGTGGAGCGGGAGGTCGCCATGCAGGAGGCCCGGGATTTAAAGGACCTCAGCGCCGCGCCGGACTCGGTATACATGATGAAGAAGTTCTGGCGATTCAGGAGGCAGGAGGACGGCACGCTGATCCTCACCGGCTACAAGGGCCCCGGCGGGGCGGTGTGGGTGCCGGAGCGGATCGGCAGGGACGTCGTCACCGCCATCGGCGAGGAGTGCTTCTCACCCTGCGCCATCCGCCTCACGGCGGAGGAGAAGGAGCGGCGGGAGACCGCCATCACCTCCGTCACCATCCCGAAAACTATCACCTCCCTGGGACAGGGACTCTTTGAGGGCTGCCGGGGCCTTCAGGAGGTTCAGATGGAGGCCGCCGTCACCACCCTGGAGAAGCGGACCTTCCGCAACTGCGCCGCCCTGCGCGCCGTGACGCTGCCCCAGGGCTTGAAGGCGATCCGGGAGCGGGCCTTTGAGGGCTGCGCCTATCTGGAGCACGTCGAACTGCCCCAGAGCGTCCAGTATCTCCACGACAGCGTTTTTGAGAGCTGCTACGCCCTCCGGGAGATCGACCTCCCCTCCGGGATTAGGAAGCTGGGCAAGCATCTTTTCCAGAACTGCCAGTCCCTTCTCCGCGCCGCCCTCCCCGAGGAGGTCACCGAGCTCCCCGCCGACCTGTTCAGGGCCTGTGAGCGGCTCCATGAGGTGAGCATCCCCCGGAAGGTGCGGCTCATCCACTCCTCCGCCTTTGAGGGCTGCTGGGCGCTGAAAGAGATCACCGTTCCGCCGCGGGTGACGGAGATCGAGTTTGGGGCCTTCCAGAACTGCATCGCCCTGGAACGCGTCACCCTGCCGGAGAATCTGCGCACCATCGGCGCCTCGGCCTTCGCCAACTGTAAGCGCTTGCAGAGCGTCCGCCTCCCCCGGACCATGTGGCGCGTCGGCGCCGGCGCCTTCGAGGACTGCGTCAGCCTTGAGAAGGTGGAGATGCCCGACACCCTCCAGGACCTGCACACCGAGGCGTTCAAGAACTGCACCGCCCTGCGGTCCATCGCTCTGCCCGATGGATTAAAGGAGGTGGACAACTCGCTGTTTAGAAACTGCACGGCCTTAGGGGAGGTCACCCTCCCGAAATTCGTCCAGCGCATCCGGAACTACACCTTCCAGAACTGCACCGCCCTGCGGCATATTGAAATTCCCATCACCCTGTCCTCCATCGGCAACAACGCCTTTCAGGGTTGCACGGCGCTGGAGTCCATAGACCTCCCCGAGATCATCAACCAGATCGGCGGCCAGGCCTTCGAGGGCTGTATTGCTCTGAAAGCTGTCACCATCCGCGCCAACGTCACCAGGTTCGGCGACATAACGGACCTGCGGGCCCGAATGGTCCTCAACACCGCAGACGTCTTCGGCGGCTGCGAAGGGCTGACCATCCAAGCCCGCCCCGGCTCCTCCGCCGCGGCCTACGCCAAGGAGCACAAGATCCCTCTGACACTGCTGTAGAACGGCAGGGCGGGCAGATACCATCCGCCCCTACAGAGAATTCTGCCAAACTGCCCTGCGCTATGGATGCCGACGCGCCTCCAAAAATCTCCACTCCCCATTTAAAAAATAAAATTTCGTCGCCAACGGCGACACCATAACTCCTAACTCCTAACTCCTATCTAAACCCGGAGGTGTTCCATGTCCGATACCCGACAGCGCGCGGAGGCCCTGGCCCGTGAGGTGCTTCTGCTCTCCCGAAACACCCTGCTGGTGAACCTCCGCTTTATGGACGCCGCGCTGAGCCAGTTCCAGATGGTCCCCGGGAACCTGCCCCTGGCTACCGACGGCCGGCGGCTCTGCTTTTCCCCCCGCCACGTGCTCCTGCGCTACCGGGAGGAGCGGGAGGCGGTGACGAGGGACTACCTCCACCTGGTGTTCCACTGCGTCTTTCGCCACATGTTCATCCACTCCTTAGTGGACCGGCCCCTGTGGGACCTGGCCTGCGACATCGCCGCGGAGGCGGTGATCGCCTCCCTGGCCATCCCCTGCGCTGCCGCCCGGCGGCAGGAGCGGCAGGCCGCCGTCCTGGCGGCCATGGGGGAGGAGATCCATCCCCTGACAGCGGAGGGGATCTACAGCTACTTCCAGGACCAGCCCCCGGAGGACCTGACGGAATTGCAGGCCCTCTTTTGGGGGGATGACCATACTCTCTGGTATGAGAAACCCGGGGAGGGACCGGGGAAGGGGGAGGAGAAAAACCGGTCCGCCAACGCCAAGACCGGCAAGGACGGGGCGGAGGGGGCCCCCTTGGAGGCCGTCTGGAAGGAGGTGGCCCGCCGAATGCAGGTGGGCATCGAGACCTTCGCCCGGCGGCAGGGCAATATCCCCGGGGCCCTGGAGCAGAACCTGCGGGAGGTGAACCGGGAGCGGTACGACTACACCGCCTTCCTCCGGAAGTTCGCCGTCCGGGGGGAGGTTATGAAGCTGGACCTGGACGAGTTTGACAACATCTTCTACACCTACGGCCTCCGGCTCTATGGCAGAATGCCCTTGGTGGAGCCCCTGGAGTACAAGGAGGTCAAGCGGATCCGGGAGTTTGTCATCGCCATCGACACCTCGGGCTCCGTATCCGGGGAGCTGGTACAGACCTTTGTGCAGAAGACCTACAACGTGCTCAAGTCCACCGAGAGCTTCTTCAGCCGCATCAACCTCCACATCATCCAGTGCGACGCCGCGGTGCAGGAGGATGTGAAGATTACGTCCCAGGAGGAGTTTGACGCCTATCTGGAAAAGATGACCATCCGGGGGCTGGGGGGCACGGACTTCCGCCCGGTGTTCGCCCATGTGGACGCCCTGCTGGCCCAGGGGGAGTTTACGAACCTCAAGGGGCTGATCTACTTCACCGACGGCTACGGCACCTTCCCGGCCCGCAAGCCGGACTATGACGCGGCGTTTGTGTTTGTGGAGGACGCCTACAGCGACGTGGACGTGCCGCCCTGGGCGATTAAGTTGGTGCTGCGGAGGAGTGAGATTTGATTCAATGAGGAATTAGGAGTTAGGAATTAGGAATTTTCGCAATACGGGAGGCGTTTTGAAAATGGAGCACCGTTTTACAATTCAGAACAATACCCTGCTCCTCTACCGGGGGCCCGGTGGGGCGGTGACAGTGCCCGATGACGTTGCCGCCATCGGCAAAGGGGCTTTTGCCGACGTTGTGGATCTGACTGCCGTTCATCTCCCCGACGGGGTGCGGGCAGTGGGGGAGTACGCCTTCTCCTGCTGCACCGGTCTGGAGGAAATCAATCTGCCCGAGGGAGTGGAGGAGATCGGCACCGGGGCCTTCACCGGGTGCGGGAGGCTCACCGGTGTAGCTCTGCCTGGGTCATTGAAAAAGCTGGGGCGGGAGGTGTTTCGGGACTGCGCCCGGCTGGCGGAGATTTCCGTGGCGGAGGGGAATAAGGTGTTCCGGGTGGAGAATGGATTGCTGATCCGCCGAAAAGAGGTGCTCTGCTGGCCCTTGGGGCGGAGCGGGGCCGCCCTGGTGCCCGAGGGGGTGCAGCGGATCGCCCGGCTGGCCTTCGCCAACTGCCGGGAGGTGACGGAGATCTTTCTTCCCGACAGCGTCACCGAGATCGGCGGCGAGGCCTTCACCGGCTGCCGGAACCTCCGCCGCCTCCGCCTGTCCCGGGGCCTTACAAAAATCGGCAGCGGCATGGCCAGCGGCTGTACCGCCCTGACGGAAATCGACTTGCCCGGCTCCCTGACGGATATCGGGGAGTTCACCTTCTCTGAGAGCGGCCTCACCTCTCTGCTTATCCCCGCCGGCGTGTCCATCGTCCGCCGCCGGGCCTTCGCCGCCTGTAAGGCGCTGCGGGAGGTCACGGTGGCCGGAGACACGGAGCTGACCTACGAGGTCTTCGCCCGCTCCGGCGTGGAGACGCTGCGCCTCCAGAAGGGCAAGCTGGTCTCCTCCACCTTCGAGGGCTGCGAGCGCCTGTCCGCCGTCTACGCGGCGCAGTCCATCGCTGCCCTCCCCAGGGGGGAGGTGAAGGACGCGGCCATTTTGACCGCCGTCCGCCGCATTGTCTCCGGGGAAATGCGGGACGAGGAGGCGCTGAAGTACATCAAAAACCAGCGCAAACACCTTTTCCCCCTGGCCGTCCGCCACCCGGAGCTTTTGAGCCTCATGGCCGGGGAGGGGATGCTGACGGGAAAGGACTACCCCCTCCTCCTCGCCGAGGCGGAGGCGCAGAACGACACCGCCGCCAAGGCCGCCATCCTGGAGTACCAGAACCGGGCCGGTGGGCCGCCGGACCCCTTCCAGGAGATGGAGGAGGCGTACAGGAAGGCGGAGCGGGTGGCCGCCTACATTGAGAAGAACGGCACCCTGCCGGTGAGCGAGATGAAGAAGATCTGGAGCTGGCGGAGAGAATCCGACGGCACGATCACCATCACCTCCTACAAGGGGGAGGAGACGGAGGTGGCGGTGCCCGACAGGATTGGCAAGTCCCAGGTGGCCGCCGTCGAGGGGGCCTTCGGCCTCTACACCGCGGCGTCGAAGTATATGGCGGTCCGGCGCAGCCTCCGCCGTGTGACGCTGCCGGTGGGGCTCCGGCGCATCGGCGCCTACAGCTTCCACGGCTGCGGGCAGCTGCAAAGTATTGACATTCCGGAGGGGGTGACGGAGATCGGTGAGCGGGCCTTTCAGGGCTGCAAGTCCCTCCGCCGTCTTATCCTGCCGCCGCCGGTGCGGGAGATCGGGAGGCACGCCTTCGCCGGCTGCGCCGCCCTGACGGCCTTTGCGGTGCCGGAGGGGGTGAGCGTCCTCCCGGACTATGTCTTTAACGAGTGCCGGAAGCTCTCCGATATCGCCCTCCCCGCGGGTCTGACGGAGATCGGGATGGGGGCCTTCGACAAATGTGCCGCCCTGCGGAGCGTCGTTCTGCCTGACGCCGTGGCTGTGATGGGCAGCGGCGTATTTCGGGAGTGTGCCGCCCTGATCCGGGTGGTGCTGCCCGCCTCTCTGCGGCTGCTGTCATACAGTACCTTCATGTCCTGCTCCGCCCTGCGCTGGCTCACCGTCCCCCAAGGGGTGACGGAGATCAGCTCCTTCGTCTTCTACAACTGCCGCTCCCTGGAGCGGGTGACCCTGCCGGGGAGCGTGACGGAGATTGCCGTCAAGGCATTTGAACACAACACCTCCGCTGCCATCCAGGCCCCCCGGGGCTCCGCCGGGGAGGCGTACGCCCAAAAGTATGGCATCAAATTTGTCCCGATGGAGGATACCGCCCCATGAACATCAAAGAAGCCAAGACCCAGATTCAGAACGCCATGACGGCCTATTTCACCAGAAACCAGTTCGGTAGCTATGTGATTCCCGTGGAGCAGCAGCGCCCGGTGTTTCTCATGGGCCCTCCGGGCATCGGCAAGACCGCCATCATGGAGCAGATCGCCGCAGAGCTGAATGTGGGGCTGGTGAGCTACTCCATGACCCACCACACCCGTCAGAGCGCCCTGGGGCTGCCCTTCATCGTCCGCAAAACTTATGGCGGCAGGGAGTACGATGTCTCCGAGTACACCATGAGCGAGATCATCGCCTCGGTGTACGATCTGATGGAGGACAGCGGCGTGCAGGAGGGAATTCTGTTTCTGGACGAGATCAACTGCGTCTCGGAGACCCTGGCCCCCTCCATGCTCCAGTTCCTCCAGTACAAGATCTTCGGCCGCCACCGGGTGCCCGAGGGGTGGATCGTGGTCACCGCCGGCAACCCGCCGGAGTACAACAGCTCTGTCCGGGAGTTCGACATCGTCACCTGGGACCGGCTCAAGCGCATCGACGTGGAGCCGGACTTTGAGGCCTGGAAGGAGTACGCCTACCGCCGGGGGACCCATGCGGCGATTATGACCTACCTGGAGATCAAGAAGGGGGACTTCTACAGGGTGGAGACCACTGTGGACGGCAAGAGCTTCGTCACCGCCCGGGGGTGGTCCGACCTCTCCGACATGATCCGCCTCTATGAGAGCCACGGCCTGACTGTGGACGAGAATCTGGTGGGGCAGTACCTGCAAAACCGCCGGATTGCCAAGGATTTCTCCGTGTACTACGACCTGTTCAGCAAATACAGATCGGACTATCAGATAGATAAAATACTCTCCGGAAAGGCAGAACCCGCCATTTTGGAGCGGGCGAAGGCCGCCCGGTTTGACGAGCGGCTGAGCCTTCTGGGCCTGCTGATCGACGGCGTCACCGACGCCCTCCGGCAGGTCTGCACCGCGGAGGACAGCGCCGCTGAGCTGATGGGGGTGCTGAAGGCGGTGCGCCTGGACATGGGGCGCCTGGGGCCCGCCGCCGACGTGGCCGCCCTCCTCTCCGGACAGGAGGCGGAGAAGCGGGAGACCTTGCAGAAGGGACGCCGGTCCTCCGCCATGTCCCGGGAGGATCAGCTCACCTGCGAGAGCGTCCTTGCCATCCTTGCCGGTCTCCGGGAACAGCTGGACCGGGCCCGGCCCGACACCCCTGCCGCCGCCTTCGCCCTTCTGAAGGCGGACTTTGACCGGCGGACCGGGGAGCTGAAGAAGTCCGCCGCCGCCGGGGGGAGGCAGCTCTCAAACCTCTTCGCCTTCTGCGAGGCGGCCTTTGGGGATGGACAGGAGCTGCTGATTTTGGTTACCGAGCTGACTGTCAGTCACATCTGCGCCCGGTTCATCGGGCGGTACGGCTGTAAGGAGTACTTCCAGCGCAACCGTGAGCTCCTCTTCTACGAGCGTCAGCTCCAGCTGCTGAAGGAGCTGGGCGAACTGGATCTGACTCTGGACGATCCCGAGACCCTGTAGTCCAGGACCGCAGACCCTGCGCTGCGCGATTTTTTCACAGCTGCCCGGCGGGGAATTCTGTCTGCGGTCGGGACGGTGTCTGATGGCGCGGCATAGTCTCTGTGGCGTCCGTCCCTCCCATGTTTTTTGGTTGTCAACAGGGAAGAAGTGGTGGTATAATAGCCGCAAGGCGGCTATTATACTCTGATGCGGCAAGATTGCCGCTGACTGCTTAAAAGATCTTGAAATGCACCAGGTATTTCTGGGACTTTTTGCCTTGTTATCTTCTATTTTATCCTGTAAATCTTTACGCCTGTTGCTACAGCTTTTTTAGAATCTTTAGGGACCCTGATAAGGACGACGGTCCCGTCAACGGAAGAGGTCTGAGACTATGAAGAAGATAATTTCCCTTCTCTTATCGGCCGGAGTGCTCCTCTCCCTCGCCGCCTGCGGCGGGGAGACGCCGCAGGGTGTGGAGAGCGGCGGGACGAGCCGGACAGTGGAGCTGACCGTCTGGGGCGCGGAGGAGGATGAGGCCCTTCTGCGGGAGATTTTTGCATCCTTCCAGTCCTGTTACGCCGACGAGGCCAGCTTTCGCATCACCTTTCAGCCGCAGAGCGAGTCCAGCTGCAAGGACGCCCTGCTGGGAGATCTGGAGGGCGGGCCGGATGTATTCGCCTTTGCCGACGACCAGGTGGCCGCCCTGGCTGCCGCCGGGGGGCTGGACCCAATCGGGAATGCCTCTGCCCTCCGTGCGGCCAATCTCTCCGCCGCGGTGGAGGCTGCCAGCGTGGATGGACAGCTCTATGCCTATCCCTTGACGGCGGACAACGGCTATTTTCTCTACTACAACAAGGCATGCTTCACGGAGGAGGATGTGGAGAGCCTGGATACGCTGCTGGCCGCGGCGGCGGAGGCCGGGGGGCTCTTCACCATGGACTGGTCCTCCGCCTGGTATGTCTACGCCTTCTTCGGCAACACCGGGCTGGAGGTGGGACTGAACGCCGACGGGCTCACCAACTACTGCACCTGGAACAGTACCGATACCCCCATTACCGGCGTGGATGTGGCCCAATCCATGATAGAGATCGCGGCCAGCCCCGCCTTTGCCAGCCGCACGGATACAGAGTTTCTGGAGGGTGTGCGCAGCGGCGCTGTGGTCGCCGGGGTCAGCGGGGCTTGGAATGCTGTGGCCATTCAGGAGGCCTGGGGGGAGAATGCCGGCGCGGCGAAGCTCCCCACCTACACCTGCCGGGGCCAGCAGGTGCAGATGGCGTCCTTCTCCGGCTGCAAGCTCATTGGGGTGAACGCCTACTCGGAAAATCCGGAGTGGGCCGCCCGGCTGGCGGAGTGGATCACCAGCGAGGAGAACCAGCGGCTGCGCTTTGCGATGCGGGGACAGGGTCCCTCCAACATTGCCGCCGCCAGCTCCCCGGAGGTTCAGGCCGCGCCGGCCATTGCGGCCCTGCTGGCCCAGTCGGAGTTTTCCCAGCTCCAGAGGGTGGGGGGCAAGTTCTGGGATCCGGTGGCGGAGTTTGCCGGCAGCTGTGCTCAGGGCAACCCCTCCGGCGCGTCCCTTCAGGCCCAGCTGGACCGCCTGGTGGAGGGGGTCACCGCCCGATGAGACGCCGGGGTTTCCCGCCGGCCGGCGCTTTTGAATCCATTCCATTCCGGGAGGAACACATATGAAAGGCAAACTCACACTGCAGCGCCGCCTGATTCTGCCCGTCGCCCTGCTGGGGGCCGTGATTCTGCTCTCCAACCTTCTGGCGGTGTTCAGCATCAACAATGTCCACGCCAATGCCGGAACCATTGTGGACGAGTACATGGTCAGCGAGGCGAAGCTGGAGGACATCCGGCGCTCCATGATGAACCTGCACCGCCTGGCTTTAAGCCATATTGTGGCGGCGGACCACGCTACCATGATTCGCCTGGTCCAGGAGATCAAGGCGGAGGAGGCGGCCCTGGACGAGAAGCTGGCGGATTACAAGAGCTTCGTGGCGGAGGAGGACGCGTCGGTGTACCGGGGCCTCCTGACGGAGTACGACGCCTTCAAGCATGCCCTGGTGGATCTGGTCAGCGCCAGCGCGGACAGCAGGACGCAGGAGGCCTATGCCACAGCCAACGACGACGTGGCGGCCCGAGGCGGCGCGGCGGAGGCGGCAATTGACGCGCTCTCCGCGGCGGTGGCCGCCCAGGCGGAGGCGGCCCGGAGCCGTCTGTTTTGGGTATACGTCGCTGCTCTGGTAATCAGCGCTGCCGCTCTGGCGGTCGGCGTGCTGCTGGTGTGGGCGGCGCTGCGGATTATTCGCACCCGCGTCATTGTCCCCATCCACGATGCCATGGGAACGCTCCAGAGCGGTGCGCAGCGTCTCAGCGGTGTGGTGGGGGAGGTCCGGGGACGGGCCCGAACCTCCACCGGCAGCGCCCGGGCCCTGTCCGGTCTGACAGAGCAGCTCTCCGCCGCCCTGGAGGAGATTGCCGGCAGTACGGCCTCCATCACCGCCGGCGTCTCCGGGACCCGGGAGAATGCGGTGAGTATGGCCGAGGAGTGTGCCGCCATCACGGCATACTCCGTGGAGATGCGGGGCCGGGCGGAGGAGATGGAGCGCGGCGCCCACGCGGAGATGGAGGCGGTCCAGGCTCGGACGGCGGAGATTATGGGGCTTTTGGAGCGAGCGATTGAAAAGAGCCGCAGCGTGGACCAGATCGGCACGCTGACCAGAGATATTCTCTCCATCGCCTCCTCCACGGACCTGATCGCGATCAACGCGTCGGTGGAAGCCACGCGAGCCGGGGCGGCGGGCCAGGGCTTCGCCGTGGTGGCCCGGGAGATCCGCCGCCTGGCCGACTCCTGCGGGGAGACCGCCAGCCACATTCAGGAGGTGAGCAGGGTGGTGACCGAGGCGGTGCGCTACCTCTCCGGCAGCGCCCAGGATCTGGCGGACTACCTGGGCGGAGCGGTGAACGCCCAGCTGGAGCGGTCGCTTCAGTCGGGACGGCAGTACCGCAGTGACGCCGCCTACATAGAGCGATCCATGGAGGATTTCAACGGCAAGGCGGACCGCCTCCGCTGCGCCATGGCGGAGATCGCCGGCTCCATCGCCAGCATCTCCGGGGCTGTAGACGGCGCGGTGGCCGGCGTTACCGGCGTGGCCGGCAGCGCCCGGAGTCTGGCGGAGGATATGGCCGGCATTACCGGCGGCATGGACACCAATCAGGAGATCGTGGGGGAATTGCAGCACCAGGTGGATGTGTTTGCAAATCTGTGACGCTGTCCGGGACACGCAGGAAAAGGTACGGCGGACGCTTGGCGTCCGCCGTACCTTTTCCTGTTGCTGTTGGAACCTGTATTCACAACTAAAGACGGCAGAGGGCGAGGGATTTCTTCGCCAGTCAAGGCAAATTTATTCTGTGCTTCCTCAACGCGGCGGAGCGGAGGGTGCAGACGATTGAGTCTGCGGGGGGGGGGCAGCGAAGCTGCGGCCTGTATGGTTCCGCCGGTCTCTGCCGGTTTTTAGTCCCTGTATGCTATGCCATAGCCTCGTCCAGTGCGCGGAGAAGCTCCTCCTTGACGATGGGCTTATAGAGGAAGCTCTTGGCCCCGATATCGCTGGCCTCGTGAATGGAGTCGTCGTGGGCCAGGGAGGAGACCATGACAATCCGCGCCTCCGGGTGCTCCTCTAAAATAATTCGGGCGGTCTCCAAGCCGTCGATGCCGGGCATGATGATGTCCATGGTTACCACATCCGGAAAGAGGTCGCCATAGCAGGCGATGGCGTCTTCGCCGTCCTCGCAGTATGCGATGATCTCGTAGTCGGTGCCCTCCAGCAGACGGCGGATGTGCAGCTCCATCATTCGGGAGTCGTCAACCACCATAACCTGTTTTTTCATATAAGCAGTTCCCCACTTTCTTGCCGATCAGGCGCGGCTGTCCGCGCGGAAGGCCGAGCGGACAGCCTCAAAGTTTCTCTCGGTCTGTTGTCGCTACATCAGTACGATTTCCCCGCAGACCAGCTTGGCCACGCACTGACGGCGCTCCTGACGCACGCGCAGCACCTCGTCGCCGAAGCTGATCTCCGTTCCCGGATAGAGTACGGCGCACTCCAGACGCCCGTGCTCCTTCTCCATCAGCTCGATTTTAATATTGTCCAGATCCTCCTCCAGCTGCTTGAGCTTCAGCTCCGCCACGGAGAGCTTCATTCTGGTTTTGCTGAGCAGGCTGGTTTTAGCGGGGCTGTCCAGCTGGCATTCCATTTTTTCCAGCTCTATCTCCAGCTCCTTCAGCTCCTCCTGAATAACCTCCCGCTCGAAGTTGGTGCAGGGCAGGCCCCCCAGGGCCACGGCGGTGCGGCACTCGGACTGGGCGCCGATGGACTTGGCGTTAATCAGTCTGGCGGCCCAGACCCGGCCGCCCATGATGCAGCCCCGGCCGGAGCGGACCTGGATCTCCCCGTCGCAGTAGATGCGGCTGTTGATGATGCAGTCGGTCTGGAGGTTTTCACGGGCGTAGATGGTGGCGTTTTCGATGTATTTGGAGAAGATGCTCCGGTGGGCGCGGACGATGGTGGTTCCATCCCCCAGAATGCCCTTGACCACCACCAGGTCGCCGCCGGCCTCCACGGAGCTGCCCGCCTCCACCACGCCGGCCACGTGGATGTTTCCCATGGCCCGGACGGTGAAGCCGGTGAGCACGTCGCCCTTGACATTGATATCCCCCAGAAAGTTGATGTCCCCGGTGGAGTAGTCCACGTTCCCGGGGATGTCCAGCACCGGCTTCACCTGGAAGCTGCGGCCGGTAAACTCCACGTGGCCGTCAATGGTGGCCAACAGAGAGAGACCGTCCTCGCTGATCTCCGTATTGCGGCCCTTGGGAAGGGGGACAGATTTGCCGCTCTTGGCGGGAATCTCCTCGCTCAGCACCGTGCGGCCGGGCTCGCCGTCGGTGGGCAGGATCAGGCGGCAGATCTCCTGGTCCTTTTTGACATTGCGGATCAGGTTCAGGTTGGTGTAGTCCACCTGGCCGTACTCATCCACGTCCAGCATATGTACGCTGACACGGGGGAAGTAGTCCACAATGTTGCCGTTCTCCCCGTCAAAGGCGGGCTTGCCCCGGGCGATGAGGAAGAGATGGAAATACCTCTTGTCGTGGACCGGCAGGCGCTCTATCAAGTGCTCATCCAGGCCGTAGGTCACATTTTGATCCAGAGCGGCCTTCAAGAGCAGCTCCTGGGTGAGCTCCTGGCCCTGCCCGACGGGGGGGAGGATCATGATCCAGGCGAAGAGCTTGTCGGAGGAGAGGAAGAAACAGGGCTGGGCGTCCAGGGACAGGGGCTCTGCCTCTGCCGCCTCCTCCTGGCCCTTCTTTTTGCGGAGCTGGCTCTTGTCGTGGTCCTTCACCTGCTTCATGCGGGAGCTGCACAGGCTGGTGAGGGAGGTGCGCAGGCGGCCCAGCTCCCGCTGAATCATCTCCTCAGGGAAGACGCCCTCCTCGTCCAGAGAGAGGTGGGGTGCGGGCAGATAGCCGGCCTCCTGCCGCCGCAGCTCATAGAGGCGGCAGAGGGGGTGCTCTGCCGGCAGCTCCAGCAGGGACCGGTCGAAGATGCCCTCCGCCTGTGCCTCCGCGGTCTGCTCCGCCGCATAGCCCTGTTCAATCTGAGCCCCGCCCTCCTCTTCTCCGGCTGCCTTTGGGCCGAAGAGGAGGGAAGTCAGCTTCTCCTTCAGTGACATCGCCACAGCACCTCCATTTCATCGGAATAGGATACACCACCATTATACGAAAACTGCCGCCGGTTGACAAGACGGGAGTTTTTTTCCAGTTGCCTGTGCGTCACTGCTCCACCAGCCGGCAGCGGAGGCCGTGGGCCTCAATTTCGGCGGCCATGTCGGAGGGGAGGGCCAGCTTTGCGGTGCGGTAGCCCTTGTAGTAGCAGGACTTGGCTGTGCCGTCCTTTCGGATGACCTTTACCGTCAGACCGTAGGAGAGCCTGTTCTCAAGCTCCCAGCCGCTGCAGCGCAGCTCCACGCAGTCGATGTTCTCCACAGGGATGGGGTAGGGCACGCCGGTGTTCAGCACCAGCGCGCCGCCCTCGAAGAAGAACGCGCCGGCGTTGGCAATATTCCTGTACCGCCCCCGGGAGTAGCCGAAGACGGCCAGAATCACAATCAGGGGGAGGAGGACGCAGACAGTGGAAGCAATTGCGTAAAAGTCCATATGGGCACCTCTGTGTTGACCGGCTGAAAGGTTCTGATGCTCCGCCGGGGAACGACCCGGCGTCTCCCGTCCCGGCGGGAATTTTCGCCCGCCTCAGACGGCTACCATGTTTTTCCTGTCTCTGTTCCCCGGGGCTCCGGCGCAGTGCCGCCGGGGAGGGCGGAGAGAAAGATGTCTCCGGCGTTTTTCAGCAGGTCCATATCGCTGAGAATCAGAGCCTTCTGCTCCGCCACGGGCACGTCCACCACCCCATCGAAGATGCTGCGGGTGCGGCTGATGGCCACAAACATGGCCTCCCCCCGGAAGGTGACGGCAATCTGTTCCCCCACCAGCTCCTGGAACTTCCGGATCTTCTCCATCAGGTGGGGGGTGAGGATGTAGAAGGCGTTGTGCTCGTCGGCGGCGTAGATCTGGAACTTGCTGTTGAAGGCGGCGCTGTCGGTCTCTATTTTGTGCTCCGCCGTCCAGCCCCGCAGGTCGGAGAGAAACTCCTTCTGGAAGATCTGGAGGTGGCCGTTGCTGATCTTCTGGTGGTCGAACCGGTCGAAGCGGATCACCTGGCCGTCAAAGACGGTCTCGACCTCGCTGCGCTTGCCCCGGCGGACCAGACGCCGGGTGGTCACATCGCTGAAGGCAAAGCGCACGTTCTGGTAGCAGCCGGTGAGCAGATCCTCGCTCTCGAAGTACCGCTTGTCGGCGCAGGCCACCACGGCGGCGTTGCGGATGTCGTCGTGGGTAAAGCCGCCCTTGGGGTCGTATTGGAGCTGGCCGAAGATCCCCATCTCCTGAATGGTGCTGAGGACGTAGCGGCTTTTGAAGGCGTTGTTGAACGCCTGGTAGGGCTTCTTGAAGAGCAGCCAGTAGAAGAAGGCCAGGGCGCCGCAGGAGAGGGTGACGGTGCCAAAGAGGGTGGCCCCAATCTTGACAAACAGGCTGTCGTCCTCCTCCGCCATCAGCCGCCACACGGCGTACAGGATCAGCAGGGCGGCGACGCCGGTGCAGAGCAGCATGGCACGGTAGCGGCCCCGGGCCTTTTTGCGCAGGATCTCCAGTTCTCCGTCGGTAATAGTCGCTTGCATGACAGATTCCCCCTCTGTATTTTTTTCACGCGGGCCAACAGATCAGTCAAAGGAGACCTTAAAATCTCGCTTGTGCTCCTCAACCTCGTAGAAGTCCGCCGGCTCCATACGGCACAGGGCGGCCACCAGGGACCAGGGGATGGAGGCTAAGGTCTGGTTGTACAGCGAGACGTTGGCGTTATAGAGCCGGCGGGCGGCCTGGAGGTGCTCCTCCGCGTCGAAGATGGTCCGCTGGAAGTACTCCATGGACACCGAGGAGTAGAGGGTGGGGTACTGCTCCATCAGGGCGTTGACCCCTGCGCCCACGCCGGAGAGATCCCGGTGGACGGAGGTGAGGACGCCGATCTTCTGGTTGATGCTCATCTGCCGCTGCCCGGCGGCGCTGGCGGCCCGCTGCCCGCCGGACCGGCGAGGAGAGCTCTCGTGCATCTGGGCCCGAACCTTTTCCAGCTTCTCCGACTGCCGGGCAATCTCCTGGTCGATGGTCTTCAGCGCTTCCTCGGAGAGACCCTGCTGCTGGCGCTGGCGCTCGGTGTCCAGGGCTGTGCCTGTGCGCACAGCGGTCAGGTCCATCATGATTTGGTACTCGTGGGCGAGGTACTTCTTCACCGCCTCGATCTCCTCAGTGAGCAGATCGTAACGCTTTTCCAGGGCCACGTCGATGCCGGCGCTGCCCTCGTCCACCTTTACCCGCAGCCTGCTGAGCCGGTTGAAGAGGAGAATGTAGGCCAGAACCAGCAGCGCCAGTACACCCAATACGATCCATACGGGGTCCATAGGGACCCTCCTTCCGTAATAATTTTTTGTGGGGAGCCCACCGCTCCATTATAGTAAAATTATTGGCAAAAGTCCAGCCCTCTGTGGGGAGAACTCCTCCGGGAAGGCTGAAAAAACGGCGCCTGCCCTGAAAAGAGCAGGTGCCGCTGGCTGCGCGAAACGGCCGACAGACGGGAAATACCGCAGGCTGCGACAGCAGAGGACGGGGATCCATCCCAATTTCACAGGCGCCGGCGGCGAAAGCGGCCGGAACGCCCGCCTTCTTGCCGGCTGAGATCACAGGGATATCCCGCATCCCAGGGTAGTAGACGCCCCGCTCGCCCTCCGCAGAGGTCGCGTGAGAAATGACCGCGCTGCCGTCAAGGGCTGTGGGGACACGGCTCTGGGGGCGTTCCCCTCCCAAAGACGGACGGTGATGAGCTCCCCACGGCGATTCCAGCCGGCCGCGCCGGATCTCACACGGCGGGGAACAACAAAAAAAGGGCGTCCGCTTGTACGGACGCCCCTTGTGAATCGAAAAAAAGACCTAACCTCAGGCTTCCTCTCTCATCTTGGCGAAGCAGTCGCTGCAATACACAGGACGGTCGCTCTTGGGCTCAAAGGGCACTCTGGCCTCGCCGCCGCAGGCTGCGCAAACAGCGGTGAAGTACTCGCGGGGACCGCGGGCCGCGTTCTTGCGAGCGTCACGGCAGGCCTTGCAGCGCTGGGGCTCGTTCTGGAAGCCGCGCTCCGCATAGAATTCCTGCTCACCGGCGGTGAACACGAACTCCTGGCCGCACTCTTTGCACACTAAAGTCTTGTCTTCGTACATGATGTTACCCTCTCTTTGAATAGAAAAAAATATATTGCGGTCAGCCCAGTCGCTGATTACGCCTTGTTTATCGCCGCGCCGCCTTCCTGCGGATGCGCTGCACGGCATTCTCCACCGATTTCATCGGCCTGCTGAGTGCTTTAGCCATCTCAGCGCAGGTCATGCCGTCTAAATACAGGGAGAGAACGCGTCTCTCCAGGGGGGAGAGCTGCTGGTTGATCCTGAAAAGGTCGCGCTCCGCGTTCTCCCGCAGGATATAGAGCTCCTCGGGGTCGGCGCTGAAGCCGCGTCCGGTAGTAAGGGCCGCATAGGCGCTGCTATCAAAGAAAGGGGTCTCAAGAGAAATGGATCGGTTCAGGGGGCTGTGCTTCTCTCTGGCGGCAGCCCTCAGCGCGGAAAACACGCGATTTCGAATACAAACCTCTGCAAACGTGCGAAAAGAAGCCTCTTTGGAGCAGTCAAACTCACGGACGGCCTTCATCAGGCCCATCATGCCCTCCTGGATCAGATCGTCGCTGTCGCCGCCGGCCAGGAAGTACGGCCGGGTGATGACGCGGACCAGACGGCGGTAGCGGGTGACTAAGGCCTCCTCCGCCTGCCGGTCGCCGGCAGCGGCCAGAGCGCACAGCGCCTCGTCGCTTTTGCCGGTTGTGGAGTCATGTGAGTTTTCAATAGAAGAGATCATGCCCTATTATAACCGAATCAGAGTCCGTTTGTCAAGAAAATTGTAAAAAATCTTTTCTCCGCGGGGTTACTTTTTGATGATATTCACCAATTCCACCAGCCGATCAGCGCAATCAGCGGCCATTTCGGCGGTTTTTGCCTCCACCATCACGCGGATCAGCGGCTCTGTGCCGGAGGCCCGGACCAGCACGCGCCCCTCGCCCGGCATGGCCGACTCCTCCCGCTGGATGGCCTTTTTCAGCTCCTCCGAAGCCATCACCTGCTCCTTCAGACCGGGGATATTCTCCAGGGCCACGTTCCGCAGCACCTGGGGGTATTGCGGACAGACGCTGACCAGCTCCGAGGCCTTTTTTCCGCTGCGCTTGAGGATCTGGAGGAACTGCAGCGCGGTGAGCTGACCGTCGCCGGTGGTGGCGTAGTCGCTGAAGATCATATGGCCGGACTGCTCCCCGCCGATGCGGTAGCCCTTCTCCAGCATCTTCTCCAGCACGTTCCGATCCCCCACCGCCGTGCAGACCAGACGGATGCCGTTCTGGTTGCAGAACTCGTGGAGACCCAGATTGCTCATAACGGTGCCCACAATGGTGAGGCCCGTGAGGAGGCCCCGGCGCTTCATGTCCAGGCCGCAGACCGCCATGGTCTTGTCCCCGTCGATGACCTCCCCCCGCTCGTCGATCATCAGGCAGCGGTCGGCGTCGCCGTCGAAGGCCACGCCCAGATCGTACTCGCCGGCGGTGACCATGGCCGCCAGGGACTTTAAGTGGGTGGAGCCGCAGCGGTCGTTGATGTTCACGCCGTTGGGCTTGCGGTGGATGAAGTCCGCCTCGATGTCGAATTTGGCGAAGAGGTCCGGGGCCGTGGCGGCGGCGGCGCCGTTGGCGCAGTCCACCAGAATGCGCAGCCCGCCCAGATCGTCCTCCACGGTGCCCACCAGGTGCTTGATATACTCGTACTTCAGATTCTTCATGCCGTGGATGCGCTTGCCGATGTCCCCGCCCTTGGCGGTGGCCATGTCCGCGCCGGAGAGGATCTTCTCCTCCACCCGCTCCTCCAGAGCGTCGGAGAGCTTGTAGCCCTGGCCGTTGAAGACCTTGATGCCGTTGTGCTCAAAGGGGTTGTGGCTGGCGGAGATGACCACGCCGGCGTCGGCGGCCACCTTGATGGTGAGGTAGGCCACCGCCGGGGTGGGGATGGTGCCCAGGGGCATCACATCGCCCCCGGCGGAGCAGATGCCGGCAATCAGCGCCCCCTCCAGCATGTCCGAGGAGATGCGGGTATCCATGCCGATAGTGACCAGGGGCTTCCTCCCCTTCTCCTCAAAGAGGACGGCGGTGACCGCCTGCCCCACGCGAAAAGCCAGATCGGCGGTGAGGTTCTCCCCCACAATGCCGCGGATGCCGTCAGTTCCAAAGAGTTTTCCCATAGGTTATTCCTTTCTCCGCCAAGAGGCGGATTGTTTGTCAATTTCAGCTATAAAAATAGATAGATATCTATGAAATAATATTTCCATCGTAGTCCAGCTCATAGCGGTTGTCCTCGAAGTCATAGAGGACAATGGACCGCTCCCGCAGCTCCACAGGGTTCTTCCCGGTGACGGAGGCGAAGATATCCGCCCCGGAGAAGGTCCACAGCTTCTGTAGATCGAAATTCAGCATGGCGATCTCCAGCTCCCCGCAGATCAGGTACGCCTGGTCCACCTGATAGATGGCGTAGTTGTGCCCCGGGCCGCCGATATCCACGCTCCGCAGCAGCGCCCCGTCTGTGACGCGGAGCTGTGTAACGGTCTTGTCCTGCAAAACCGTCAGCACCTCCCCCTCCAGAACGGCGCACTGGCTGTCATAGGTAAACTGCGAGCCGATCAGGGCAATACGGAGCTGCTCCACCACCAGATCAACGTCGATGCAGAGCGTCGCCGTCCAATCCCGCCGGCTATAGCCGCCGGGGTTCAGCACAACATTGTAGTACCGATTGTCCGCAGAGCCTATGGTGTAGGTGTTGTCCACAGTAATGGCAACCCGGCAGAGTTTATTCTCAAGTTCCATATCTCCCCGATCCCCACCCAAAAATTCAAATCCGTCCAGCGCAGCTGGACACCACAACTCCTAACTCCTAATTCCTAATTCCTAACTCTCCTGAAGGAGGTACCGCAGCATCCGATCCGGGTCGTCCAAAAACCGCCTGGTCAGCTGATAGTGCTCCGTCTCCCGGTAGCCCACCGCCCGGATGCCCCCCTCGTCCAGCTGGTAGATCTGCGCGCCCGGATAGGCCATCAGAATGGGCGAGTGGGTGGCGATGACAAACTGGGAGTCCCGGCCCGCCAGGTCGTGCATCAGGGCCAGCAGGCTCAGCTGCCGGGAGGGGGACAACGCCGCCTCCGGCTCGTCCAGGAGGTAGAGGCCCCTTCCGCCGAAGCGGTTCTCCACCAGGGCCAGAAAGCTCTCCCCGTGGGACTGGCGGTGGAGGGACACGCCGCCGTAACTGTCGATGATCCGTCCGCCGAAGGAGGGCTCCCGGTCCATCTGGTCGATGTAGGAGGCCACGTTGTAAAAGCTCTCCGCCCGGAGAAAGAAGCCGTCTCTGGGGTACCGGCCCCGGGCCACGGTGAGGATCTCCCCCAGGGAGGAGTGGGTCACCTCGGTGGCGAAGCGGAAGTTCCGGGTGCCGCCCTCGGCGTTGAAGCCGCAGGCCACGGCGATGCCCTCCAGGAGGGTGGACTTCCCCGAGCCGTTCTCACCCACTAAAAAGGTCACGTCAGCGTCGAAGGGGAGACCCTCCCGCCCCCGGTCCGACAAATCTCGAATGGCCGGTAGGCCGGCAAGATAGGAGCCCTCCGGCAGAGGGGCGTTCAGATAGATATTCTCAGCGTACCGTCTGTCCATGGTCAGATTTGCAGCTGGTCCATGCTGCCCCCGCACTGGGACAGTCCCAGGTGCTGGTACGCCTTGGCGGTGACGCAGCGGCCCCGGGGGGTGCGGGTGAGAAAGCCCAACTGCATCAGGTAGGGCTCGTACACGTCCTCCAACGTCACCGCCTCCTCGTTGATGGTGGCGGCCAACGTCTCCAGCCCCACCGGGCCGCCGCCGTAGAACTCGATGATGGCCCGGAGCATCCGCCGGTCGATGTTGTCCAGGCCCAGATAGTCCACCTCCAGGGCGGTGAGGGCCTGGTCGGCCACCTCCCGGGTGATGACGCCCCCGGCCTTCACCTGGGCGAAGTCCCGGACCCTTCGGAGCATCCGGTTGGCGATGCGGGGGGTGCCCCGGCTGCGCCGGGCGATCTCCATGGCCCCGTCCTCCTCAATGGGCACGTTCAGAATGCCGGCGGAGCGGGTGACGATGAGGCACAGCTCCCGGGGCGTGTAGAGTTCCAGGCGCAGCGTCACGCCGAACCGGTCCCGCAGGGGGGCGGAGAGCTGTCCCGCCCGGGTGGTGGCCCCGATGAGGGTAAATTTCGGCAGGTCCAGGCGGATGGAGTTGGCCGAGGGGCCCTTGCCGATGATGATATCAATGGCGTAGTCCTCCATGGCGGGGTAGAGCACCTCCTCCACCGAGCGGTTCAGGCGGTGAATCTCGTCCACGAAGAGGATGTCGTTCTCATTGAGGTTGGTCAGCAGCGCCGCCAGGTCCCCGGCCTTCTCGATGGCGGGGCCGGAGGTGATGCGGACGTTGACCCCCATCTCGTTGGCGATGATCCCCGAGAGGGTGGTCTTGCCCAGGCCCGGAGGGCCGTGGAGCAGCACGTGGTCCAAAGGCTCCCCTCGGAGCCGGGCGGCCTGGATGAAGACCTCTAAGTTGCCCTTGGCCTTCTCCTGGCCGATGTACTCCTTCAGCGTCCGGGGGCGCAGGGAGTACTCCCCCTCGTCCTCCCGGGTGAGGGAGGTGGTGACCAGGGGCTCCTGCTCCTCCATGTAGCTGTCGCCGCGGGAAAAATCAATGCTCAAAATGTCACTTCCTTTTCAGTCCAGCTTAACGGGAAGCTCCGCCATGCTGAGACCCATCTGCTCGCAGACTGCCGCAAGCTGCTCCCGGCAGTAGGGG
Organism: uncultured Clostridia bacterium; assembly: GCA_947383645.1. Taxonomy (GTDB): domain Bacteria; phylum Bacillota; class Clostridia; order Oscillospirales; family Oscillospiraceae; genus CAJFPI01. The sequence continues at coordinate 23,262 of CANDEH010000016.1, forward strand.
CTGCGCAGGTCCTTTAGAGCCCAGTCCTTCGTCCGCTCCCAGAAGGGACCGCTGCTCCCGGCGGCGATGCACGCCTCTAAGGTCGGCCGGTTGATACAGATAGGCGCCGGGGTGACGCCGTTGTTGCGAAAGCAGCTTACCCAGCCAGGCAGGGGCGGCGTGCCCTCCAGAGCGCGGTACAGCCGCCCGCACTGGAGCAGCGTCCTGTCCCGCCCCCGGTCCAATCCGGAGATACTGCCGCCGTACATAATCGGAAAGTCCAGCTCCTCTGGCCTCAAGGGGAGATTCCCCATCACAGGGTATTCCCCCAAAAAGATGCCGTCGTCGGACATGAAATGGGAGGGCAGGGCGGGGAGCTCCCGCAGCGCCTCCACCGGCACCGCCGGGTCGTCGGTGATAAAGCGGTAGGTCTTGACCACCAGGGGACGGCACATGAGAATGTCCCAGCAGGGCCGGCCCTCCTTCTTCATCTTATAGCAGTCCAGCAGGACCCGGCCATAGCCATACGCCCGCCGCCCCATGGAGAAGCGGAAGAAGTCCCCCTCCCGGACCTGCACCCGCCGGCGCCTGGAGGCGAGGAAGCGCTCCAACGCCGCCATGTCCTCCGCTGTAGTCTCCGATACCCAGCGGTCCAGCCAGGCGGAGAGCTCCGGGAGAGTTCGGATGGCGTAGTCCTCCAGGCCGGAGCTGTAGTAGGTCCGGCCCGTGTCCTCGTGGCGGAGCTCCACGGCGGCGGTTCGCCCCGACCAGCGCAGACGCATCCCCAGACTCCTGCGGTTGGAGAGGGTGATGTTGGTGAGCTTCTTGGGCTTTCCCCGGGCTGTCCGGGGCAGGAGAAGGGTGCGGTTCTCCGCTGTCTCCTCCTCGTAGGTGCACTCCTCGTAGTGGTCCGGGGCCCAGTAAACGTACTTGCGGATGGTGTCCCCGTCAAAGCAGGCCCAGTTCTCAAAGTTCGGGTCCCTGCACATGCTTTTCAGCCGCACCCACTCCCAGGAGGGGCCCACCGCCGTCAGGCCCAGACAGGCCCGCTGGGCATTGGTCAGCAGGAACGGCGGAGCGCTGGCGGGAATGCCGGCACTCATGGGGTCACCTCCTCCCTGATCTGTCACGCCCTCTTTTTCGGCGGCTTGACCCGGAGCAGGAGGAGGGACTTGACCTCCTCCAAAATCCGCTCCGTGGTGACGGCAATCATCAGCCAGCGGCTGCCGCCGATGCCGCCCGCCTCCCGATAGAGATTTTGCAGATAGGGGTCGCAGGCGCTCAGCAGGGCCTCCGCCCGGTCCGCCTCCTTTGGTCCGATCACCACCAGGCAGGTGAACCGCCCCGCCTCTGGAAAGCCCGGGTACAACGTGCAGATGGACTTTCCGCTCCGGCGGTACTTCATGTTCCACCCCGGCGCGGAGGCGCAGCAGCTGTATTCCACCAGGGGCGGTACGCCGTAGGTGTCCTCCACGAAGGCGCGCAGGGCCGTCCAGAGGGGGCGGTCCATGTAGCGGTCGAAATCCGCCGGCTCAGGGGCCTGGATTTTGGGGTAGAGCTGCTGCCAGGTCATAGGGATTCTCCTTTCATTTCTCCGGCGATCCGCTCCGCAATCCGGGCGGGCGTCAGACCGTCGGTCATCACTTTTATGGTGCTCTGTTCCGCATACAGAGGCAGATAGGCGAGGCTCCGATCTGTCGCCTCCGGGGTGCGGAGACCGGCGGCTATGTCCCCCTCAATCCTGCGGCGGAGGGTCTCCGGGCGGCAGAGGAGGGTGTACCGCGCCACCTGCGTCTCCGCCAGGTCCAGGCGGGCCAGAAGAGTTCGGGCGATCTCCTCCCGGTGCATCACCCAGCCGAAAATTACGTAGTCCAGCTCGGAACACCGCAGAAACCGGCTCAGCAGGGCGGTGATGTTGTCCAGCACCATGGCCCTGCTCTCCTCCGTTACGCGGAAGGGACGGGTCGTCCAGCACCAGTCGCCGTCCAGATAGGCCCCCGGCTGCAGGCGCTCCAGGAGCTCCCGGCACACCGCCGACTTGCCCACGCCCATGGGCCCGTTGACCAGCAGCAGGGTCTTGCTCATACGACGCTCTCCCGGGTGTAGTCGGTGAGATCGCCGATCTTCTCCGCCAGCTCCTGGACGCGGAGGGTCTTGGCCATGATGGCCTTCAGCTCCGCGTCGGTGACGCCGATGAGCTTGATGAAGTCCACCTTGCCGTTGGGGGTGTCGATGGTTCCCGCCTCGTCCTCGGCGGTGATAAACCCGGTGAGCCTGGAGAGGCCCCGGGCGTCCATCCCCGTCTCCTGACCGGTATAGATGTACTCGTTGGGGTAGAACTGCTCCCCCTTCTCAAAGGTCAGCCGGGCCAGGGCCTGCAAGATCCCCGCGACGCACCCCAGCTCCGCCCGCTCGTCCTCCAGACCCGCCTTGCGCAGCTTCAGGGTGAACTCATAGCCGAAGCCGCTGTAGTGGGGATCCTTCCCCTCCTTCTCGCAGAGGTCGGTGAGACCGTAGGTGACGAAGTGGAAGCAGTCGCCGCCGTCATAGGCGCTGATACCCTGGAGAGGGTCCGGTCCCCCCAGCCGCCAGGGGATCAGGCAGCCGAAGTGCAGGGGGTTGTCCTGCCCGGGGTAGAGGGCGTCAAAGGCCGCCGTGATGGCGTCCCAGCCGGGGGTGGGGACCTCCTCCTGATGTCTGTTTTCCGGCAAGGCCGTTTCTTTACGCTCTGTCATCCGCCTGCTCCTCCTTCAGAAGCTGAACCAATAGGCACAACACACATCTTTGCGGCTAAAATTGCCGCTAACCGCGTTAAAAAATCTTGAAATACACCAAGTATTTCTGCGATTTCTTGCCTTGTTATCTCCAATTTTATCTCGCAAATCTGTATGCTTCACCTATAGCTACAGCTTCTCAGTTTTTGTCCTATGGATCGCCGCCTATCCCTTTACCATCTTTTTCAGCGCCTGCCGGATGATCTCCTCCAACGGCAGTCCGTCTATATCCACGCCCTTGAGGGCCACGTTGATCTCCCCCTGGGAGTACCCCAGCACCGCCAGAGCCGCGCTGGCCTCCGAGAGTTTACCCGCGGGGATCACCGCCGCCGCAGCGCCGGAGACACCGCCGCCGTCAAAGGCAGCCTGCCCCTTGGCCAGCTTATCCTTCAGCTCCAGAATCACCCGCTGGGCGATCTTCTTCCCGATCCCCTGGGCGCAGGTCAGGGCCTTCTCGTCCCCGGTGATGATGCTCAGGGCCAGATTGGCCGGCGTGGAGGCGGAGAGAATGCTGAGGGCCGCCTTGGGCCCCACGCCGGAGACGCCGATGAGCTGCTGAAACAGATTCAGCTCCTCCTGCGTCCCAAAGCCGTAGAGCTCCATGGCGTCCTCCCGGACGTTCAGGTGGGTATACAGCTTCCCCCGCTCCCCCTTCTTCAGCCCCGCCAGAGTGTAGGCAGTGGTGCGGCAGGTGTACCCCACGCCCCCGCAGTCAATAACGGCCAGGTAGGGTCCGGTGTGGGCCACGGTACCGCTTACGTAGTAGAACATGGTTGGAATCCCCCAATCTGCGTGTTGAATTAGGAATGAGGAATTGTGGTATCCCGCCTGCGGCGGGATGATTTTAAATTGTCCAGCGTAAGCTGGACACATTCATTCCTAATTCCTCATTCCTAACTCCTAACTGAAAATCTATCTCGTATCGTACCTTCTCGGATCAAACACCCGCTCTGTGTTCAGCAGGGAGGTGGCCGAGCGGCCGTGGCAGATGGCGATGGCCAGGGCGTCGGCGGCGTCGTCGGGGCGGGGGATTTCCCGCATCTTCAGAAGCCGCTGGGTCATCAGCATCACCTGGCGCTTGTCCGCGCCGCCGTAGCCCGCCACCGCCTGCTTCACCTGCATGGGGGTGTACTCGAAGCTGGGGATGCCGGAGCGCTCCAGCTCCAGCAGGATGACCCCGCGGCCGTGGGCCACGGCAATGCCGGTGGTGATGTTCTTGGTGAAGAACAGCTCCTCTACCGCCGCCTCGTCGGGCTTGAACTGACTTAAAAGTTCGCCCATATCCTCGGAAATCTGGAGCAGACGGCGGGACAGGGGCAGTCCGGCCGGGGTGGTAATCACCCCGTACTGAATCAGACGCTGGGCGCTCCGCTGGAAGTCTACCACCCCAAACCCGATGGTGGCCACCCCCGGGTCGATCCCTAAAACGCGCATAGCGTCCTCCTTGGCCGATAATCGGTTTTATTGTAGCAAACCTTCCGGGAAATTACAAGGGAGAGGGGAAAGAAATCATCGGGAACGGAGCCAGGGGGAAAAGAAATTGCATGGATGTCCCGCCTGTGATATACTGTCTCTGCGGCGGCGCACACCTTTCGGGACGCCGATAGAGATGCAGACGGGGAGTATCCGCCGGCATAGGGAGCCTTTACTGTGCGGATTCGTCCGGGTCCGGGCGAAAGCACTGGAGAAGCGGCCGGAGGACGCCGGCGCGGGGTGGACTGGGATATGGTGAGGCGGCGTCTCACCAGATTTTGTTTTTTGAGAGGTATATTGCCATGACAATGGAGGAAATGCTCCACGGCGGCGGGCTCTATCTGCCCACGGACGACGCTCTGATGGCCGAGCAGCAGCGGTGCCTGGAGCGGCTCTACGACTTCAACCATACCCGCCCCTCGGAGGGGGAGCGGCGGCAGGCGCTGCTGAAGGAGATGTTTCTGGAGATCGGGGAGGCGTGCTACATCGAGCCGCCCCTCCACGCCAACTGGGGCGGGCGGTTTGTCCGCTTCGGCAGCTTCGTCTACGCCAACTTCAATCTCACCCTGGTGGACGACACCTGCATCACTGTGGGAGACTATACCATGCTGGGGCCCAACGTGGTGCTTGCCACCGGGGGCCACCCCCTCCTGCCGGCGCTGCGGGAGCGGGGGATGCAGTACAACCTGCCCATCCAAATCGGACGGAACTGCTGGCTGGGGGCGGGGGTGATCGTCCTCCCCGGTGTCACCGTCGGGGACAACGCGGTCATCGGCGCGGGCAGCGTGGTGACCCGGGATATCCCGCCCAATGTGCTGGCGGTGGGAAGTCCCTGCCGGGTACTGCGGGAGATTGGGGAGCACGACCAGGAGTTCTATTACAGGGACCGGCGGATTGACAGCAGCCTGCTGGAGCCGGATGGTCCGGGCTGAGGGGGGGCGACGGCGTGGAGGAGCTGAATCCGCTGCAAGCGGCGTTCCTGGAGGCCATGGGAGGCATCCAGGAGGTCTGTGTCCAGACCGAAATGTGTCAGACGGGGGAGGCCCCGCTGGAGGAGCGGTTCTACGATCTGGCCGGGGAGGTCATCGTCCGCGTGATGGAGACGCTGGACGGCTGCGGAAGTCCAAAGATCGGGCGGCTGACGGTAACCTGCGGGGAGACCGGCGGCAGTTTGACGGACAATCCGAGTATTCAATTACATGACACAGTCTGCGATTATTTAAAAGGAATGAAATAGAACAAACCCGGGCCCCCGCTCACACGCAGGGGGCCCGGGTCTGCTTTAACTCCTAACTCAACCTAAAACGCGATCACAATCCCGCCGTCGTTGGCGTACACCGTGGAGATCCCGCCGGTGGCGGTGATGAGGATCTCCCCAAACCGGCAGTGCTTTTTCGCCAACTCCCTGACCTCCTCCGCCCGCTCCCGGCAGTTGCAGTGGGAGATCACCAGCCGCCGCCCGGCGTGGGAGGCGAGACTGGCGGCGTGGGTCACCATCTTGTTCAGCGCCTGACGCATGGTGAAGCCCTGCCCCAGCTTCGTGATCTCCCCCTCCGGGGTGGCTCCCATAAGGAGCTTGATCCGGAGACTTCCGGTGACCAGGGACTGCACCTTGGTGAGCCGGCCGTTCTTGCGCAGGTTGTCCAGGTCCTCCAGCACGAACAGCGTCTGCATCTCGTCCAGGTACCGCTCCACACGCTCCACCACGGTCTCAAAGGGGAGACCCTGCTCCGCCAGCTCCCAGATTTTCAAAGCCGCCTGGACCTGTCCGGCGGAGGCGGAGCGGGAGTTGAACACGTGGACATTGTGCCGCCCCCCCTCCTCCCGGTAGCACTTCGCCGCCTGCTCAGCGGCGTTGTGGGACCCGGAGAGCCGGGCGGAGAGGGTGACAATATAGATGTCCTCCGCCTGGTCAAAATAGCGCATATACTGCTCCGGCGAGGGGCAGGCCGTCTTGGTGCCCACAGCGGAGGCCTTCATGGCCCGCAGCAGGGCCAGGGTGTCGATGCCCTCGTCGTCCACAAACTCCACGCCTCCGGCGTCAATGGTCAGAGGGATACGGACAAAGCAGTCCTTCGCCTGCATCTCCGGCGTAAAATCGGTGCAGCTGTCGCATAAGATTTTGTATCCCATATCTAAAACCACCTAACATAATACTGTAAATTAGATTATAGGCTACCTTGGCGGAAAAGTCAAGGGCGAGGCGGCGTAT
>CANDEH010000017.1 GCA_947383645.1 uncultured Clostridia bacterium
GGTACAACGCAGTCCACACCGCATTTTTCCCGCCGAACTTTACCGATTTTCAAGTATGTCGACTATAAGGGAGCACGGAATACATCGACGCACATGTTGATGTATTCCGTGCTCCCTTAATCCTCTGTAAATGTGAACAGGTCCTCCACCGTCACACGAAAAACCTTTGCGATATCCATGGCCAGCTTCAGCGACGGGTTGTAGCGCCCGTTCTCCAGGTGGACGATTGTCTCCCGGCGGGCGTGGACCAGATCCGCCAGCTCGCTCTGCTTCAGTCCCGCTTTTTCCCGGTATTCCTTGACCTTCGTTTTCAGGGCCATATCAGACTCCCTATCTGTCCATGGCGCAGAATACCCCGGGACCCCCTCTCAGACGCCCCTGCTGTCCATCACACAGAAGATCAGGAAGCGGATCACGGCCAGCGCCAGGATCGTGGCCATCAGCGCATAGCCCGCCGCCGGGGCGCTGATGGCGCCGACGGCGCAGGCGAAGGCGATGAAAACTATGGCCGCTGTCATCAGCTTCAGTGCGATGGCGTCTGTTCTGCGCAGATTTTGAATCGCCAGCTCGTCCTTCTCCTCCCTGCTGTACCTGCGGATGCGGGCGGCTTGCAGGAGGAAAAAGACGACGGTGAAGACGACAACCGTGTTCTGGATGGTCTCATAATAGCTGTGCCAGTCCCGCCGGGCCCACATCCAGTAGTAGCAGCCCAGAAGCAGCGCGTAGACGATCCTGGTGCCCACAAGCTCCTTTAAGGTAACCTTTGCCCTCATATCCCACGCCCTCCGTGTGAAGTATTTTTAACTTCTTTGTGTTACAAATATATCACTTGGAGTGGGGATTGTCAACACCGGATGTGAAATATTTTTAACTCACTGTTGGCCGGACAGCTCGTCCAGCAGGGACAGGGTGATGTCCGCCGCGATCCGGGAAGCTCTGGCACAGTTCTCCTCAAACTGACCGGCTCCGCTGTGGGCCGCGGTGTCTGTGACGCAGCGGATGGAGAGAAAGGGGACGCGGTTTACATAGCACACGTGGGCGATGGCCGCCGTCTCCATGTCCACTGTCAGGGGGGAGAATTCATCGTTGATTCTCCGCCGGTCCCGGTCGGTGATGAACGCCTCCCCCGTGGCCATGCGGCCCCAGAAGACCCGTCCCGCCGGGTTGGTCCGGCTGACGGCGGCCCCGGCGCGGCGGAGCAGGTCCCGGCCCGCCGGGAAGAAGACGGACGGCATCCAGGGGTGGAACTCCGTCAGAATATCCGCCGCCACGTCGTGATAGCAGCTCTCTGTGGAGATCACGGTATCGAACCGCTTCAACGCGGGGTCCATGCCGCCCGCTGTGCCCGGGTTGAGGATGGCGGTTACGCCGAAGGCGGCGATCAGAAGCTGGGCGGCGATGGCGGCGTTCACCTTGCACACGCCGGAGAACAGGGCCACCGCTTCCGCGCCGCGAATCTGCCCCTCATAGAAGGTCAGCATGGCTTTTTCGGCGGTTTTGCAGTTCTCTATGAGAGGCAAAAAGGGGGCCAGCTCCTCGTCGCCGGCGCACAGGATTCCCACCGGCATTGCTGCACCTCCATTCCCCAATCCCCGCGCTCAGCCCAGGTGGATCTTGCTCTTGAGGACGACCCGGGCCTTCTTGTAGTAGTAGCGGCGGCGGGCCAGCTTCTGCGCCTTCTCGTAGAGGGCGTCGATTTCGGCTCTGTGGGCGGCGGGGTCGTTCTCCCACTGCTCCACCTTCCTGCGGGTGGAGGGGAACTGGAGGCAGTAGATCATGGCGTACCACATTTTGCTGTCCGGCTCGTTCTCCCGCTTCCAGTAGGCGCCGAACTGCTCCTCCATGGGGGCGTACATCACCGCGTCCATCTCCTCGGCGGTGAAGTACCCCTGCTCGATGGCCATGGGGACGATGTCCGTGCCGGGGAGGAAGTTCAATCCGTGGAGCTGGAGCTCGAAGGGGCCGTGCATCTTCTTCACCAGCCAGTAGGTCTGCTGGAGGTCCTCCAGACTCTCGAAGGGGTGGCGGAGCATGAAGTCGTAGCTGGCCCAGAAGACGCCGGCATCGTGGATGATGCGGGTGGCCTCGATGATGTCCTCGTCGGTCTCGTAGCGGTGGAACACGTCTTTGCGGATGTGGGGAGAGCCGGACTGGATGCCCATGATGACCTCGGTGAGGCCCACGGCCTTCAGCTTGCGCAGCACCTCCTCGTCCACCATCTTGGGGTGGGACCAGATGGTGAAGGGCAGGTTGATGTGCTTCTTGTACTCCACCACGAACTCGTCCACCCAGCCGGGGAGGTTGGGAAAGATCTCGTCGTAGAAGTGGACAAACACCAGCTTCTTGCAGACTTTTTTGGCGATCTTCAGCTCGTCGATCACGTTCTGCACCGACCGGGTGCGCACGTGCTTCACCCCCTGGGGGAAGAGGCGGGCCAGGTTGATGCAGCAGCAGTAGGAGCAGGTGAAGGGACAGCCCCGGGAGGCGATGACCTCGTAGCTGAGGGTGCTCAGCTGGGGGTCGCCCTCGGCCACCTTGTCGTGCTCGATGAAGCAGGCGCGTTCACTGTGGATGGCGGGGAGGCCGTAGGCGTCGATGTCCGGCTCCATGTTGCCGATGTCGTTAATCACCTGCCGGCCGCCCTCCAGGTAGCCCAGGGAGGGGATATCCCGGTAGTCCCCGCCGGTGCGCAGGGCGTCGGCCAGGGCGCAGAGGGCGTGCTCGCCGTCGGTGCGGATGGCGAAGTCCTTTCCCTCCCGGCGGAGGAACCGCCGGGGGAACATGGAGGCGAAGGCCCCGCCGGTGACCAGGGGCAGATCGAAGTTCCCGGTGAGGGCGTCGATAACCAGCTCCACGGTGTCCAGGTACATGGAGGACATGACGGAGAGGCCCACCAGAAGGGGGTTGAAATCCCGGATCCGCTCCACCAGGAGGTCCAGCTCCCGCCGGGTGGTCTTGGAGGGGTGGACGCTGTTGAAAGACTTGTAGAAGATCAGCTCCACATCGTAGCCGGCCCCGCGCAGGGCGGTCTCCAGATAGCGGACGCCCAGGGCCTTGGTGTTGTAGAACGCAATCAGCGCTACGCGGTTGTTTTTTGTTTCCATGGAGGGGACGCTCCTTCTTTCTATTTGCTCAATGGTTTTACAATACGGTGTTTCGGGGAGAAAGTCAAGGCTTTTTTCGATGCCGCGGTGCAGGAAACCGGTACGCGCACCGGCGCAGGGAAAAGAGGCGAAGCCGCGGGCCGCCTGACGGCCTGCGGCCATAGAAAGGGGTGCGCGCCGCCTGCTCCGGAGGACGCCGGACCCACGGCGCACATCCCGCGGGTGTGCCGGATCTATACCCTGATATACGTCTTATAGGCCCCCGCCGGCCGGTACCCCAGCTTTTCCGCCAGCGCCAGAGACACCCGGGTGTGGGCGTCCCAGCTGGGATAGAGCCCCCTCTCCAGGCACGCCGTCATCAGCGCGGCGGCGCAGGCGGCAGCCAGTCCCCGGCGCCGGAACTCCGGCGCGGTGTCCACCTCGATCTCGATACCGCCGTCATAGATCGAATAGGAGGAGGCCCCCGCCACGACAGCACCCCGGTACAGCGCCGCAAACCCCAGCCCCCGGCGTTCAAAATCCTCCGGCCCCGCAAACAGCCCCCGCAGGTCTTTGGACCACCGCTGGAGAGCCAGGCGGTCATACATCCCGGCGTCGATGGGAACCACCGCAAAGCCCTCCGGCGCACCCGCCAGCTTCCGGAGCCGGTCAGGGCTCAGGTGGGCCGCCTCCTTCTTGGTGGCGTACCGCGTGTGGGGCCGAACCCGCCCGTTGAGGACCCGCTCGATGAGCCCGTCCCAGTCCCGCGACCGGGGAATCAGAATGGGGCCCTTGGCCCCCCGGATCAACGCCTCGTCGGGGACCCCCGCAAAAAAGCAGAAGTCCCCGACGGCAATGGCCCCGGCACTGGCGTCCCGGTTGGCGGTGAGGGTTCCCATATGCCCCTGGAGACAGGAGCAGATCATGGTCTCCGGCCACCCCGCAAAGAGGGCGGCTGCGGAGCCGTCATTTCTTGTCGGACTGTCTGGCATTGTGCAGAACCTCCCGGCGGATATAGGCGAAGGTCCTCTCCTCCCCCTCGTCCCGAAGCATTTTCAGCAGCCCCTTAATCAGGGCGGCGGTGTTGGGGTGGATCAGGTAGTGCTCCTCGGAGCGGACATAGTAGTCGTAGGCGGAGGCGTCGGTGTACCGCTCCTTCTGGTAGATCCGGCTGGCGGCCACGCGGTCGCAGAACATCTCCGCCACATAGCGGACGGGCATCTCCATGCCGCTCATGGCGCCGGTGTGGGGGTCGTAGTCGATCCAGTACTCGATGTGGTGCCTGTTGCGCCCCTTGTGGTGGAGCCAGGCGGAGGACACGCCGGTGTCCAGCCGCTCCAGCTCATTGGGGCTCCGGTAGCCGCAGAAGTACCTCGCCCCCACCCGGAACTCCGCGAAGCTGTACTTGGACAGGTCGTGGAGCAGCCCCTGGCGGTAGAGGCCCAGACGAAAGCAGTACCGGCGCACCAGGCGCTTGTGGGCGGTGATCGTTTTCAGGTGTCCCAGCCATTTCATCATGATGCTGCACCTCCCCAGGGGGTTGGCCAAACCCGGCTTCCCCGGACAGACTTACCGAACGGCGATGGCCTCGATCTCCACCAGGGCGTCCTTGGGCAGGCGGGCCACCTCCACGGCGCTGCGGGCCGGGGGATCCGCGGGGAAGAAGGTGGCGTAGACGCCGTTCATGGCGGCAAAGTCGTTCATATCCTTGAGGAACACGGTGGTTTTAACCACGTCGGCCATCGTGCAGCCGGCGGCGGACAAAACCGCCCTGACGTTCTCCAGAGACTGGCGGGTCTGCGCCTCGATCCCCTGGGGAAACGCGCCGGTGGCCGGATCAATCGGCAGCTGGCCGGAGGTAATGGTGAGTCCCTGGGGCCGGGCGCTGACGCCCTGGCTGTAGGGACCGATGGCGGCGGGTGCGGCCTGGGTGGCGATAATCTCTTTCATGGGGGGTCCTCCTTTGTTTCGTTGATGGGACTATTGTAGCAGGTTTGGCGCGAAGTGTCCACCGGTTCTTTTCCCGGCGGGGGGCTGCCCCGCCGGGGCGCCGGCGCAGGCTCCGGCAGACCTCACCCGGTGATGGGGGGGAGCAGCCGCTTCCCCGCCTCCACATAGTGCGCGGCGTTGCGCAGCGTCTCCTCCCGCTCGGCGTCGGTGAGCGCCCGCACCACCCTGGCGGGCGTCCCCATCACCAGACTTCCGGCCGGGATCGCCTTTCCGGAGGTCACCAGCGAGTTGGCGCCCACAATGGATCCCGCGCCGATCACAGCGCCGTCCAGCACCGTGGCGCCCATGCCGATGAGGCTGCCGTCCTCCACCGTGCAGCCGTGGAGAACAGCGGCGTGGCCCACCACCACGTTCTCGCCTATCAGCACCGGACGGCCGGCGGAGCAGTGGACCACGCTGTTGTCCTGGATGTTGGAGCCCCTCCCGACGCGGATGGGGGCCACGTCGCCCCGGAGGACGCAGCCGTACCAGAGGGTCACATCCGCACCCACGGCCACGTCGCCGGTGACGACAATATTCTCCGCCCCCCGGGCGGTGGGATCGATCTGCGGAGTGAAGCCCTCCGCCTCCTGGATAATCATATGTCTGTCCTTTCTCTCCGGGGCTCTCAGCCCCGGGCGTTCTCGATGTACCGGTCCACCAGGGAGCTGAGGATGGGGAAGCTGGCGGGGCCCGCGTCCAGAATGACCTTGTGGAATTCCGCAGGAGAGAACCCGTCCCCCAGGGCCTCCTCCGCCCGGGCGCGGAGCTGCCCAAAGAGGAGACCGCCCAGGCAGTAGTTCAGATAGTTCCCCGGGGACTCCAGGATGAGCAGGTACATCTCCCGGGCGTCCTCCTCCTCGATCTCGCCGTAGAAGTAGGAGGCCTGCTCCTGGAGCTGCTCCAGGGTCCAGCCGTCGTAGTGGATCCCCACGTCGAAGAGGGCGGTGACCAGCAGGCTCAGGTGGTCGTTGAGGGTGTAGAGCTCATTGCTGAGGGCCTGGCTGGGGGCGTACTGGGGGGCGTAGTGCTCCACGTAGGTGGCCCAGCCCTCGCTGTAGCCGGCGTAGTCGATGAGGTAGCGGACGGCGGGGGCCTGGAGGCTCTTGTAGTAGATCCCCTGGTACATATGGCCCGGGTAGCCCTCGTGGGCGATAGTGGGGAAGAGGTCCGGGGTGAAGTCCCCGTTGAGGTAGATGGACTGGGGGGAGGACAGGGGGGAGTCGATGGTGTCGGTGACGTAGGCCGCCGGGGAGAAGTTGTCTTGCAGGGCCTCCGGCACCGGACGGACGGTGTAATTGAGCTGGGGCAGGGCGGGGAAGTCCTCCGCCGTGGCCCGGGCCAGATAGGCCACCGTCTCCTCCGCCGTGGTGAAGTCACAGAACTCCGAGCCGACCGTCCCGTAGTCCAGATCCTCCAGCTCCGGGTGGGCGATGAAGAGGGCCTGGAGGGCCAGCATATCCGCCTCGATGGCGGTCATGAGCTTGGCCTTGATGCCGGAGATGGTGAGATCGGTGCCCACATTGGACTGGACCAGGGCCTCGTAGTAGTCCTGCCCGCCCTCGAAGTGGGCCAGGCCCAGGGGCTCCGGGCTGCCGGTGAGAGCGCCCAGGTCCCTGGAGAGCTGGGCGTAGGCGGGGAGGAAGGACTCCGCTAAAAGGGCGTCGTGGCGCTCTCTGGTGGCGCTCTTCACCTCGTCGGCGAGAAAGTCCGCGGCGTCAATCTGCGCGCTGAAGGCGTCGGCGAGGAAATCGCAGCCCTGCTCCACCAGGGTGTCGCACTGGCCAATGACGCCGTCCAGCATGTCCTGACACAGGCCGTATCCCGCCGCGATGCGCTCCGCCTCGTAGTCGGCGTACTGCCGGAAGGCGTCCCCGGTGGTCTCCAGCAGGTGAAAGTAGGCGTCGATCTCAGAGGCGGAGTTGAAGTGGAGCTCCGTCAGCAGCAGGGGCAGCTGGGCCTGATAGCCCAGGAAGGCGCCCAGATAGGAGTTGTCCAGATAGTAGTAGTCATAGAGCCGGAGGGCGCGGGTGAAGTAGTCCTCGATGACCCGGTAGTGGAGCTGCTCCTCCTCCGTGAGCTTCTCCAGGGGAATCCCGTGGAGGCTGTCCAGCAGGTCCTGAAGGTCCTCCGCCCCGTCGGCGTAGTCCTCCGCCGTGGAGAAGTCGTGTTCGTAGGGGAGGGGCTCGATGCCGAAGTTCTCCGGGTACTCGAAGAGGAAGTTCACAGACAGGCTGTCGCCGCTGACGGCCAGGGCGGGCAGCTCCTCCAGCAGCTCCCGGAACTTCTCCGAGGGGGTCAGGCGGGCGCAGGAGAACAGGCTCAGGGTGAGGGCGGCGGCAAGCAGCAGGGCCAGGGCCCTGCGCAGAGAGGGTCGGTTCATGGGCGGCTCCTTTCGCGTTGGAATCAGAAATAATGCCGTAGTAATCCTATAGAAAACAAGGCCATTGTAGCACACCCGGAAGCGGCCCACAAGGGAATTTTTCAGTTAGGAGTGAGGAGTTAGGAGTTAGGAGTTGAGGAGTTTTGGTGTCGCCTTCCGGCGACGATTTCAATTTCTTTCCCCATTCCGCTGCACCAAACCCCCGCCGATTTTGCGGCCTCAGCCGCAAAGAGCCCCTTGGGAGAGTTTCGCCGCTGGCCAGCGGCGAAATAAATTGAAATCATTTTTTCCGGAAACCGCGTTTTCGGAAAAAATACTTCTCGCACTGCGCAGTGTGCGAGTCCTCCGCGTGAGCGGAGGGCGAGTGCGCGGAGCAGGGCGCAAACTTTCGCCGGAAGCGGCATGGCCGCTTCCGGCGACTTTCGTTTGAGAACCCAGCGAAGCGGTTCTCAAGCGAGCGCGAAGCGCAATGTTCGCGTGGCGTTGAGCACCGCCAGCACCATCACGCCCACGTCGGCGAAGATGGCCGCCTGCATCCCCGCAAGGCCCATGGCTCCCAGGAGCAGGCACACCGCCTTGACGCCCAGGGCGAAGACGATGTTCTCCTTCACAATCCGGAGACACTTGCGGGAGATGCCCATGGCCAGGGCGATCTTGGCCGGGTCGTCGTCCATGAGCACGATGTCCGCGGCCTCAATGGCGGCGTCGCTGCCCATGGCCCCCATGGCGATGCCGATGTCCGCACGGGAGAGCACCGGCGCGTCGTTGATGCCGTCGCCCACAAAGGCCAGGGTGCTTTTGGGGGGCTTGGCGGAGAGCAGGCGCTCCACCTGCTCCACCTTGTCCGATGGCAGCAGCTCGCTGTGGATCTCGTCCAGGCCCAGCTCACCGCCTACGGCCCGGGCGGTCCGGTCGTTGTCCCCGGTGAGCATCACCGTGCGCAGGCCCTGGGCGCGGAGGGATCGGATGGCGTCGGCGGCGGTGGCCTTCACCTGGTCGCTTATCAGGATAGAGCCGGCAAAAATACCGTCGATGGCGGCGTAGACCACCGTGCCCGGGTGGTCGTTGGGTACGAAGTCGATCCCCCGGGATGCCATCAGGCGGGCGTTGCCCACGGCCACGGACTTCCCGTCCACCACCGCGGTGACGCCGTGGCCGGCGATCTCCTCCACGTCGGACACCCGGCCGCCGTCGCCGTCGATCCCTGCCGCCTGGCGGAGGGAGAGGGAGATGGGGTGGCTGGAGTAGCACTCGGCCAGGGCGGCGGCCTCCAGGAGGGCCTGGGAGGTGAAGTTTCCGGCGGGGCGGGTCTCCGTGACGGCGAAGACGCCCCGGGTCAATGTGCCGGTCTTGTCAAAGACCACCGTGCGGGCGCTGGCCAGGGCCTCCAGGTAGTTGCCGCCCTTCACCAGGATGCCGGAGCGGCTGGCCCCGCCGATGCCGCCGAAGAAGCTGAGGGGGATGGAGATCACCAGGGCGCAGGGGCAGCTGATGACCAGGAAGGTCAGAGCCCGGCGGACCCACTCCGCCCACCCGCCGCCCAGGAGCAGCGGGGGGATTACCGCCAGCAGGGCCGCGCCGATGCAGACGGCGGGGGTATAGTAGTGGGCGAATTTGGTGATGAAGTTCTCCGCTTTCGCCTTCTTCAGGCTGGAGTTCTCCACCAGGTCCAGAATTTTGCTCACTGTGGACTCCCCGTAGGGCTTCGTGACCCGCACCCGCAGGAGGCCGGAGGTGTTGACGCAGCCGCTGACCACCTCGTCCCCCGCCGCCACCTCCCGGGGGAGGCTCTCGCCGGTGAGAGCGCTGGTGTTCAGCGCGGAGGTCCCCTCCACCACCACGCCGTCCAGGGGCACCCGCTCGCCGGGACGGATGACGATGATCCGGTCCACCGCCACCTCCTCCGGGTCCACCTGGGTGAGCTGGCCCTCCGTCTCGATATTGGCGTAGTCCGGGCGGATGTCCATCAGCTCCGTGATGGACCGGCGGCTCTTGCCCACGGCCACGCTCTGGAACAGCTCGCCGATCTGGTAGAAGAGCATGACCTCCACGCTCTCGCCGTAGCTGCCCAGGAGCACCGCCCCCACGGTGGCCACGGCCATGAGAAAGTTCTCGTCAAAGACCTCCCCGTGGACGACGCCCAGCGCCGCCTTGCGCAGCACGTCATAGCCGATGATGAGATAGGCGGCCATGTAGAGCAGGAAGGGGGTGAGGGTGTCGATATACGCGGTGTAGCCGGTGGCCACCCACTCGGCGGGGGCCGTCCACTCCCCTGTGAAGTCCAGAACCCAGCGCTCCCCCAGATAGATCTGCTCCGGGACCAGGGTCAGCACCATCAGCAGCGCCCCGGCGATCAGAATACGCCAGAGCACCCGCTTTTGCTTCTTTGTCATAGCGAACAACTCCTTTTCTCAACGCCGCGGTTCCTCAGCCAAAAAATCCCCGCAAACGTTTCGCCGCCCGCAGGCGGCGAAATAAACTAAGAAGCTGTACCAATAGGCTCAACACACATCTTTGCGGCTAAAATTGCCGCTAACCGCGTTAAAAAATCTTGAAATACACCAAGTATTTCTGCGATTTTTTGCCTTGTTATCTCCAATTTTATCTCGCAAATCTGTATGCTTCACCTATTGCTACAGCTTCTAAAATCATTTTTGCCGGAAACCGCGTTTTCGGCAAAAATCCCTCTCGCGAAGCGAGCGTCGCAGGACTTTGCCCACAGGGCAAAGTCCGAGGCGCAGAGCGCAGCGCAATCCCCTCGTTTGAAGACCCAGCGAAGCGGTCTTCAAACGAAAATCTCAAAATCCGGCTCCACCTTTTTGCTGACCTTCACGATCTCCTTCATAATCTCGTCAAACCGCCCGTCGTCGGCGTCCACCACCATCTTCTGGGCCATAAAGCTGACGCTGAGGCTGTTCACGCCGGAGATCTTCCGGGCGGCCTCCTCGATCTTTGCCGCGCAGTTGGCGCAGTCCACCTCAATTTTAAATTTTTTCTGCATAACCGGAAACTTCCTTTCTTCAATTTGCGTCTATACCTACAACAGGACCCCCGTTCCAGAGGGCTCACTCCGCGATGTGTTCCAGGCCCAGAGCCAGCATGGAGCGGACGTGGTCGTCGTCCAGGGCGTAGAAGACCATCTTGCCCTCCTGCCGGAACCGCACCAGCTTGCATGCCTTCAAAAGCCGCAGCTGGTGGCTCACCGCCGACTGGGTCATGTTCAGACACTGGGCGATGTCCCCCACGCACATCTCGCTCTCAAAGAGTACGTAGAGAATCTTGACCCGGGTGGTGTCGCCGAACACCTTGAACAGCTCCGCCAGGTCGTAGAGCACCTCGTCGTCGGGCAGCTTCTCCCGCACCCGCTCGATGGCGTCCTCCGTGGCGGCCAGGTAGGGGCGCGGCTCCGCCGCCGGGGCGCGTTCGTCCTTCGTCATAGACGGCCTCCTTTCATTTGAACGATTGTTCATTTGTTAGTATATTCATGATCTGCCTGTTTGTCAAGGGGGGCGGGGAAAATTTTTTCAGCGGGCGGCGTTGATGGGAGAATAACGCGGCAGGGGAATCTGCGGTATGGGGCGGCCTGCCGGTTACAAAGGGTAACATAGATTACAATTTTGTTAATTTACATAAAACCTATGGAAATCAGAGGGGGCTTGTAGTAAAATGGCTCCAAGAGCCCTCAATTTCAGGAAAGGGGAGATTCATGATGAACACTCGAAAAAACAGGTGGTCCCGGCCCCTGGCGGCCCTGCTGGCGGTAATTATGCTGCTGGGAGCGGCTCCTGCGGCGTGGGCGGACGATCTGCCGGAGACAAAAACGACTGCCGACCTGGCTGATACGCAGACGCCGGTGGCGGTGGGGATTGACTTTATAGGCGAGCGCAGCGTAGAGGTCGGCAAGGATATTACGCTGAACGCCATTGTTAAGGCGTCGGACGGCACGGACAGTATCGCGCAGGACGTCAGATGGGACTCCAGCAACCCGGCGGTTGCCACCGTTGACGACTCCGGCCGCGTATCGGGAAAAAGCAAGGGAACCGTCAGCATTACCGCCACCTCCACAAAGGCGGTGGACAAGGACGGGAAGGCCGTCTCCGGCAACGTGCAGATTACGGTGACGGAGGTCTATGTCGATGAGACAAAGGTCACCGGGGTGTCGGTGAGCCCCAGCGCCGTGACCCTGCACATCAGCGACATCGCCACCGACCAGGCGAGCCGGGATCTGAAGGCCACCATTACGCCGTCCACGGCGGCGGCATACAATCCCGTCGTGTGGTCCACCAGCAATCCGGCCGTGGTCGATGTGGATCCGTCAACCGGCCGGATCACCGCGCTGAGCCGGGGTACGGCGACGATTACGGCCATTGCCGGCAACGTCTCCGGCAACTGCGCGGTGACCGTCACCCAGGCGGTCTCCGGCGTCACGCTGTCCGCCACCGCGCTGGAGCTCCGTGTGGGCGGCGAGCCGGTGGGGCTGACCGCGTCCATCCTGCCCGCCGACGCCGACAATAAGAGTGTGAGCTGGACGAGCAGCAATCCGGCGATTGCCTCCGTGGACAGCAGCGGCCGGGTGACAGGCGTCGCCACCGGCAGCGCCACGATCACAGTCACCACAGGCGACGGCGGCTACAAGGCCACCTGCGCGATCACGGTGAAGGAGGGCACAAAGAAGGTCACCGGCGTCACGGTCTCCCCCGCCTCCCAGACCATGGTGGTCAACGACACCTTGCAGCTCAAGGCGGAGGTCGCCCCCACCGACGCGGCCAACAAGAACGTGGTCTGGAGCAGCAGCAGCCCCAACGTGGCCTCCGTAAGCGCCACCGGCCTCGTCACGGCAAAGAGCGCGGGCACGGTGAACATCACCGCCGCCTCGGCGGAAGACAACACCAAAATCGGCACCTGCGTGGTCACCGTCACCAACACCGGCATTACGCTGGGCAGCACCACGCTGAACCTGCAGACCGGCAAGTCCTCCACCCTGCGGGCGACGACGATCCCCGCCAACGTATCCAACACGGTCACCTGGAGCAGCAGCAACACCAGCGTTGTGACCGTGGGAACCACCACCGCCGGGGCGGCCACCGCCGTCTACGCCGTGGGACCGGGGACCGCGGTTGTCACGGCTACGCTGCGGTATAACAGCAAGACCTTTACCGCCCAGTGCCGGGTCACGGTGACGAAGAGCCTGGCCAGCACCATCACCTACCGGGTCGATGAGGGCAGGCAGGTGAACTTCAACGACGCCAACTTCAACGACGTCTGCCTGGGCCTCGGCGGGTACACCACGCTGGACTACGTGCGCTTCACCGTACCCAGCTCCACCTACGGGACGCTCTACTACGACTACGGCTCCTCCAGCAACATTCAGGTCAATAACGGCACCAGCTACTACCGCAGCCGCTATCCCTACATCGACAGCGTTACCTTTGTGCCAAGGGCCGGCTACACCGGCACCTTCGCCATCAACTACACCGGCTGGGATATCAACGGCAAGGACTTTACCGGCCAGATTGAGATCACCGTGGGCTACTACGGCGGGAATGGCGATATCGAGTACACCACCGACCGGGATACGCCGCTGAATCTGGAGGACATGGATTTCAACTCCTACAGCAGGAAGTACGCCGGCAACGACTTCGATTATGTCGAGTTCACCTCCCTGCCTCTCAGCTCTAAGGGAACGCTGTACTACGACTACTCCCCCTCGTCCAGAAACAACACCAAGGTGAACCGCAACACCGCCTACTACCGCTCCAGAAGCCCCTATCTGGACTATGTCACCTTTGTGCCCGACGAGGACTTCACCGGCACGGTGACCATCCCCTTCGTGGGTTACGACATCTATGGCAGAAAGTTCTCCGGCGATCTGGCCATCACCGTGGGCGGCGGCGATGAGATCGCCTACACCACCAGTAAAAATACCGCCGTGGACCTGCTGGAGCGGGATTTCGTCAACTACAGCCGGGATCAGGCCGGCAACAGCACCTTCGACTACATCCAGTTCACCACCCTGCCCAGCGCCTCCAAGGGGACGCTGTACTACGACTACGCCGTCTCCTCCCGGAGCAACGAGGCCGTGGGGCGCAACACCAGATACTACCGCACCAGGAGCCCCTACCTGCAATACATCACCTTCGTCCCCGCCAATAACTACACCGGCACCGTGACCATCCCCTTCACCGGGGAGAGCGACAGCGGCCGCAGATTCTCCGGCGATCTGAAGATCACCGTGGGCAGCGGCGGCGAGATTACCTACACCGCCACCGCCGGCCAGGACGTGAGTTTTCGCGACGGCGACTTCAACAGCTACTGCAAGGACGAGACCGGCGCCAACCTGGACTTCGTGCAGTTCACCCTGCCCAGCTCCGCCCAGGGCGCGCTCTACTCGGGGACGAAGAAGGCCTCCTCCAGCTCCACCAGGTACTACCGCAGCTCCCCGGCCCCCTATCTGAACGATGTGAGCTTTGCCCCGGCCAAGAGCACCACCACCACCGTCCGTATCCCCTTCACCGGGGAGAGCGTCAAGGGCGACAGGATCAGCGGCACCGTGGTCATCAGCTTCACCGCCGCGCCGGGGGTCATCAAGTACAGCTCCAACGGCGGCGCGGTGACCTTCAAGACCAAGGACTTCTCCGACGTGTGCACCAACCGGGGCGGCAGGGCGGCGCTGAGCTCCGTCAAATTTGACGCGGCCAGCACCAACAGCGGCAAGCTCTACGCCAGCTATGTCAACGGCGCCGGCTCCACCGTGAACACCAGCACCGCCTACAAGGTCAGCGGCTCCCCGTCCCTGGGGAACGTGACCTTCGTGCCCAAGTCCGGGTACAGCGGCAAGGTAAACCTCACCTACACCGCCACGGACGCCAACGGCGACACCTACCGGGGCACCGTGGAGATCACCGTGACCCCGACGGCGACCAGCACCAACTTCAAGGACATGGGCAACCACAGCTGGGCGGCCAGCTCCGTGGACTTCTTGAGCAGGAGCGGCGTAGTCACCGGCGTGGACAGCACCCACTACGGGCCGGCCAACCCCATGACCCGGGGCGACTTCGTGCTGATGCTCTACCGGGCCTTCAACATGAAGAGCAGCGGCAAGGTCAGCTTCTCCGACGTGCCCCAGAACAGCTACTACGCCGAGGCCATCGCCGCGGCCAAGGCCCTCGGCATCGCCACAGGCACCAACAACAAGTTCAACCCCAACGCCCCCCTGACCCGTCAGGACGCCATGGTGCTGATCCAGCGGACCATGAGCGCCACCGGCCGTCCCCTCACCGCCGGGGACACCTCCACTCTGAACAGCTTCAAGGATAGGAACCGGGTCTCCGACTACGCGGTGAACGCGGTGGCCGCCCTGGTGCGCTCGGGCCTCATCAAGGGCGACGACGGGCGGATCAACCCCTCCAATACCATCACCCGGGCCGAGATGGCCGTACTGCTGCACCGGGTTCTGACCATGTGAGGCGGACGGCAGACAGGACCGGCATGAAACGCAAATTGAAACAGCCGAGGGCGGGCATCGTTTTTTGATGCCCGCCCTCGGCGGCTGCAACGGGGGTATCTCCCCCCCTCTTTAATTTAATTAGGAATTAGGAGTTAGGAATTAGGAATGAAGGTGTCCAGCTGGCGCTGGACAATTTTGAGATCCATTCGCCGCAGGCGAATACCACAATTCCTAATTCCTCATTCCTAATTCCTAATTAAATTAAAGAGGGGGGCGATTTTGTTCCGCCGCTCCTTGGTCTCACCGGAGCTGAAGTGCTTCCCGGGAACGTAACCGGATCTACAGGTAGTCGCAGTTTGTCCCGGCGTTTTTCAGGATATTCGCCCGGGCCATCTCCACGTGCTGGAAGGCCAGTTCCTCCGCCCGGGCGGCGTCGCCGGCGGTGAGGGCCTGGAAGATGCCCCGGTGCTCCGCGGTGGACGCCCTGGCGCGGGTGCTGACGGACACCGACATCTTCCGGTAGCGCTGGAGCTTCTTGTGCAGGGCGGTGAGCTGCTTCTCAAAGGTGCGGCTGCCGCAGGCGGCGTACAGCGCCTCGTGAAAATGGCTGTCGGACTCCAGAATTCTGTCGGTCATGTTGCGGGAGACATAGAACTCCTGTAGGGTGATGATCTCGTCCAGCTCCGCCAGTTCCTCCGCCGTAATGCGGCGGCAGCACTTGGCTGTGGCCGTGCCCTCCAGAAGACTGCGCATCTCCAGAATGTCCATCAGATCGTCGGCGGTGATGCCCACCACCACGATGCTCTTGCCCCGGCTCTCCACCAGATCGTCCTGCTCCAGGCGGCGCAGAGCCTCCCGCACGGGGGTGCGGCTGACCTTCAGCTGCTCGGACAGCCGCAGCTCCGTCAGGGTGTCCCCCCGCTGGTAGACGCCGCTGAGGATATCCCGCTCCACCTGCTCATAGACGATGTCCGCCAGAGAGGTGACCCTGTTCACTGTCATGGCTTGTTACCTCGGTCGTTTCAAATTTTTGCGGGGGAACCCGGAAGGTCCGGGGAAAGCATGTCGGTATCCAGCAGGAGAAGGCCCGGCCGGCCCCCGGTCAGCGGGGTCGCCTGGGATCCGTCGTCGTAGGGGTGGCAGTCCGGCGCCACAATCACGAAGGGACTGGCGTCGGGGGACACCCCCCGGCGCAGCTCGGCGAGGCTCAGCGGGGGATCGGACAGCTCCAGCCCCGTCTGGACGGCCTCCAAGGGCGGGAACTGCCACAGCTCTTTCGCCAGGGCCGTCAGCTCTGAGACCGCCTGGGCGCGAAAGGTCAGGTTGTACGCTAAGACCTCGCTCTGCGGGATGAGTATGGTGTAGGTGAACGCGCTCCTTTTTGGATATCGGTTCATCCAGAAGCCCCGGACCTCGCTGTAGTCTCCAAAGCGGTAGAGGGTCTGCTTGTAGTCCCGGGAGCAGTGGGTGGTCAGACCCAGGACAAAGTCCGCCTCCAGCTTTTTCTGATTCCAGGCGGCAATCTCCGCCTGCGGCAGGTCCCGGTCCTCCAGATAGCCCGCCAGGAACCGCAGCCCGGCCAGGTCCAGGGCGGCGTCAAAATCGGCGATAAAGTCCGGGTAGAGCGCCCCCCGCGAAAAGAGCAGGGACATATGAAAATAAGTGGGCATACCCCTTCCTCCCAGGTGCGCCGCGGTCTGTCAGGAGAAGGTGGAGAACCGGCCGGGGGCGAACTCCTCGATCTTCTCCTCCAGCTCCCGGCGGGCCAGGGTGTTCTGCCGCCCGTTCTCATACTCGGCGTCCACCCACTCCTTCAGCTGCGCCACCAGGGGGTCGCTCTTGACCACGGCGTCGGCACCGGCGAGGCCGTAGTTCTCGTTGATCCAGTAGGCGATGCCGGCGAGACCCGAGGTCTTGCTAATCATCACCGAGGCGGGGCGGTTGAGGAACTTCCTGGTGTCGAAGATATTGTAGATCTCCTCGTCCTTCAAAAGCCCGTCGGCGTGGATGCCCGCCCGGGTGACGTTGAAGTTCCGGCCCACAAAGGGGGTGTTGTCCGGGATGTCGTAGCCGATGTCCCGGCGGAAGAAATTGGCGATGTCGGTGATGGCGGTGGTGTCCATGCCGTCCAGGGTGCCCCGGAAGGCGGCGTACTCGAAGATCATGGACTCCAGGGGGATGTTTCCCGTCCGCTCCCCGATGCCCAGGAGGGAGCAGTTCACCGCCCCCGCGCCGTAGAGCCAGGCGGCGCTGGCGTTGGCGGTGGCCCGGTAGAAGTCGTTGTGGCCGTGCCACTCCAGCATGGCGCTGGGCACGTCGGCGTAGTGGCGCAGGCCGTAGATGATCCCCGGCACGCTGCGGGGCAGGGCCACCTCGCTGTAGGGGATGCCGTAGCCCAGAGTGTCGCAGGCCCGGATCTTTACGGGAATCCCCGCCTCCTCCGACAGGTCCTGAAGGGCGTTGACGAAGGGGACCACGAAACCGTAGAAGTCCGCCCGGGTCACGTCCTCTAAGTGGCACCGGGGGATGACGCCGGCGCTGAACGCCTCCTTCACCGCAGCCAGATAGCTGTCCATGGCCTGGCGGCGGGTCATCTTCAGCTTCTTGAAGATGTGGTAGTCCGAGCAGCTGGTGAGGATGCCCGTCTCCTTAATGCCCAGATCCGCCACCAGTTTGAAGTCCTCCTTGGTGGCCCGAATCCAGGTGGTGATCTGGGGGAACTCCAGCCCCAGGTCCCGGCACCGGTCCAGGGCCTCCCGGTCCTTCCTGCTGTAGACGAAGAACTCCGTCTGCCGGATGATCCCCTTGGGCCCGGAGAGGCGGGAGAGGAGCTTGAAGAGGGTTACAATCTGCTCCACGGAGTAGGGCTCCTGGGACTGCTGCCCGTCCCGAAAGGTGGTGTCGGTGATGACGATCTCCTCGGGCATGGCGATGGGCACCCGGCGGTGGTTGAAGGGGATCTTGGGCAGCTCGCCGTAGCCGTACACGTCCCGATAGAGCTTGGGCTCCTCCACGTCCTGGAGCTGGTAGCGGTAGGCGTTCTCCTCCAGCAGATGGGTGGCGTTGGACAGTTCTAACATAGGTTACCTCCTGTACATAGCGGGGCAGGCGGTCAGCCTGCAACAGTTTCCGGCACAGCGCCGGACGCTGCTGCCGCGGGGTGTGTAGTGCGTGTGGTATAATTGTATACAATTATACCACAACTGCCGCCGTTGTCAAGAGGGAATGGGGGAATATTTTGGCCTGACAGGTAAAAAAAGAGCCGCCCGGGCGGGCGGCTCTGGTCACTGACCCAGATATTTGCGTACCAGGATTTGCAGCAGCTCGTCCCGGTCGATCTTGCGGATCAGGGTGCGGGCCTGGTTGTGGTTGGTGATATAGGTGGGATCCTCGGACAGGATGTAGCCCACGATCTGGTTGATGGGGTTGTACCCCTTCTCCTCCAAGGCCTGATAGACGGACAGGAGAATCCGGTGGATCTCTACGTCCTGCTCCTTGGAAAAATCGAACTTGCGGGTATAGTCGTCCATCCCTGCACCGCCTTTCTCCAGTCTCTGAAAAATCTTAACCCATAGTATACTCAGTTTTTCCAGTTCTGTAAAGAGAAAAGAGGGGAATGTTACAGAGATGTAATATATTTCAAAAAAGCGGCTTCGCCGTTTTTTTGAGGGGACGGGGGAACGTCGTCTGAAATGGCTTGGCCATTTCAGACGAGGAGTTTGCAGCCGCCGGCGTCGCACTCGCTTACGCTCGCACGCTTGGCGGCTGAGAGGAATTTTTTCCGAAAACGCGGTTTCCGGAAAAAATGATTTTAGATTTTTTTGCGGCGTGCGCGCCGCAAAACCCTCCCGGGGGGCTCTTTGCTGCTGGGGCAGCAAATTCGGCGGGGGAATATTGGGTGGGATGGGTGATTTTCTTATGGTTCGACAAAAAGTTTTTTGGAACAGTAGAAAATTTTACAAATACGAGTTATAATACCCCTAATTGCAAAAATTCTCCACAGAGGGGCCGCGGCCTGTCCGCGGGCCCGAGAGAGGAAGGGACTATGAAACGGATTCGCACCCGGCTGCTGCCGGAGGTGTATCTCACCTGCCTGCCGGCGGCCAAGTTTAAGACAGACTTTCTCAGCGTCCAGTTCTTTGCCCCCCTGCGCGCCGAGACCGCGGGGCTGAACGCCCTGCTCCCCGCCGTGCTGGAGCGGGGCACCCGGCGCTGCCCCGACATGCAGCGGCTCTCCGCCGCGGAGGACCTGCTCTACGGGGCCAGTATTTCCCACAGCGTCCGCAAGCGGGCGGAGTGCCAGCTCTGGGGCTTCGTGGCCACCGCCATCGACGACGCCTTCACCCCCGGCGGCGAGCGGCTCCTGGAGCCCCTCACGGATCTGGTGGGGGATCTGATCTGCGACCCCTCCACGGAGGACGGCCTCCTGCGCCGGGACTACGTGTCCTCGGAGAAGACCAACCTCATCGACCTGATCCGCTCCACGGTCAACGACAAGCGGACCTTCGCCGGCAAGCGCCTCTTAGAGGAGATGTGCCGGGGGGAGGCCTACGGCATCAGCCACCTGGGGGAGGAGGAGGCCGTGGGGGCCATTACGCCCTCTATCCTCACCACCCACTACCGCCGCCAGCTTGCCGCCAGCCGCCTGGAGCTCTACTACTGCGGCCGGGCGGAGCAGGGGCGGGTGGAGGACGCCTTCCGCCGGGCCTTTGAGGGGCTTCAGCGGGAGGAGACCGCCCCCATCGCCCCGGCGCCCCCCCACCGCCCCGCCGGGGAGGTCCGGGTGGTCCGGGAGCAGATGGACGTGAGCCAGGGGAAGCTGTGCCTGGGCTACGGCGTGGACAGCGAGGACAAGGACGCGGTGCTGGTGATGGACATGCTCTTTGGCGGCACCAGCAACTCCAAGCTGTTTCTGAATGTGCGGGAGAAGCTGTCTCTGTGCTACTACGCCAGCTCCGCCTACCACCGCGCCAAGAACATCATCACCGTCTCCTCGGGGATTGAGACGGCCAACTACCGGAAGGCCATGGACGAGATCGCCCGCCAGCTCGCCGCCATCCAGCGGGGGGAGTGGGAGGACTGGGAGTTTGCCGCCGCCATGAGCAGCCTGAAGAACGCCTACCAGGCCATCTTTGACTCCGCCTCCCAGCTGGAGGACTTCTATATGGGCCAGATCGCCGCCGGCCAGGACCGGGAGCCGGAGGAGATGCTGCGGGATATTCTCACCGTCACGCCGGAACGGGTGGCGGAGGCCGCGAAGCGTGTGCGGCTGGACACGGTGTATTTCCTCACCGGAAAGGAGGAGGACAATGGTTGAGCGCAATTATCCCCGGATCGGGGAGCGGGTCTTTGAGGAGACCCTGCCCAACGGCCTGCGTATCCGGGTGATTGAGAAGCCCCACCACGCCAAGGCCTGCGCCTTTTTCGTCACCCGCTACGGCGGGATGGACCTGCGCTTTCAGCTGGGCGGCCAGTGGCGGGACACCCCGGCGGGCATCGCCCACTATCTGGAGCATAAGATGTTCGACACCGAGGACGGCAACGCCCTCCAGGATCTGGCCCGGAACGGGGCGGAGCCCAACGCCTTCACCAGCAACGACATCACCGCCTACTACTTCTACAGCACCGAGCACTTCTACGAGAATCTGAAAATTCTGCTGGAGTTCGTCTCCGTGCCCTACTTCACCGAGGAGAGCGTGGAGAAGGAGCAGGGGATCATCGCCCAGGAGATCCGCATGGTGGAGGACACCCCGGACTGGCAGCTCTACACCAATCTGATGGGCTGCCTCTACGAGAAGAGCCCCGCCCGTGTCAGCGTGGCGGGGACGGTGGAGAGCATCCGGGAGATCACCGCCGAGACCCTCTACGACTGCCACCGGGCCTTCTACCACCCGGGGAACATGGTCCTCTGCGTGGTGGGGAACGTGGACGCGGAGCAGGTGGCGGCTATCGCCCGGGAGGTGCTGCCGGAGGCGTGCGGCGAGCCCATCCCCCGGGACTACGGCGAGGGGGAGGCCCTGCGTCCGGCTGGGAAGAGGGCCGCACGGCACATGGAGGTCTCCATGCCCCAGTTCCTAGCGGGGTACAAGTGCGAGCCGCCCCAGAGCGGCCGGGAGCACCTGCGCCTGAGCATCCTGGGCGACATGGTCTGCGACATCCTCTTCGGCGACTCCAGCCCCCTGTACAGCCGCCTCTACGAGGAGGGGCTCATCAACAACAGCTTCGGCGGCAACTTCGACATCCTCCCCGGCGCGGCCTACCTCTACGTGGGCGGGGACACCAACGAGCCGGAGAAGGTCTATGAGGCGGTGACGGCGGAGGCGAAGCGCCTGGCCACCGAGGGCGTGGACGAGGACTTCTATCAGCGGATCCGCCGCGCCTGCTACGGCCAGATGATCCGGGGGCTGAACTCCTTTGAGTCCATCGCCGTCTCCGCCGCCGAGGGCGTGTTCTTCGACTACAACTACTACGACTTCCCGGAGGTCTTTGAGACCATCACAAAAGCCGACGTGGAGGACTTCCTCCGCCGCAACGTCACCGCTGAGCGGGCGGCGATCTCACTGATTTACCCAAGGGGGTAGATTTCGATTGAAATCTGCGGATTTCAATCGAGGTTGGGAATAATGGTGTCGTTTGAAATCTTTGATTTCAAACGAGGATTTTATTGACGGGAGGCTTTTTCTCAGGAAGCGGCGGAGCCGATTCCTGAGAAAAAGGTCCGGGCCGAGCGCGGCCCGCAGGGTGTTTTTCCGAGGACGCGGTCCCCGGAAAAACGATTTTAGATTTTTTGCGCCGGGGGCGCAAACTCTTCCGAGGGGGTCTCTGCGGCTGGGGCCCCGCAACATTAAGAAAATGTGCCGGCGCACATTTTTTAGCGCAGGCCCCGCCAACTGCTTTGGCGGGGGGGCACTGCGGGAGAGCAGAGGAGTTATCTTCTTTCTGTGCCGCAGGCGCGAAACTTTGATGGGGCTGGCTGCGGCTCTGTCGGTTTGGAGGTTTTTATATGCACGCATTGCAGGATATGCCTATTTCCTTTCCCGGGCTGTTTGGGGACTGGTCGATTAATCCCGACCCCAAGCTGCTGGATATCGGGAACGGCATCTACTGGTACGGGGTCATGATCTGCCTGGGCGTGATCCTGGCTCTGCTCTTCTGCGCCAGACAGGCGCCCAGGTACGGCATCAAGGAGGATGACATCTATGAGTTTGTCATCTGGGTGCTGCCCTTCAGCCTCATTGGGGCGCGGCTCTACTATGTGATCTTCTATTTCGACCTCTACCGCAGCGCCGAGGGCGGCGTGGACTGGGGGCGGGCCATCGCTATCTGGGACGGCGGCGCCGCCATCTACGGGGCCATCATCGCGGCGGTGATTGTGCTGCTGGTCTTCGCCAAGCTGAAAAAGCTCTCCGTGGGGGCGCTGATGGACGTGGGCGTCATGGGCCTCTTTATCGGGCAGGCCGTGGGCCGCTGGGGGAACTTCTTCAACCGGGAGGCCTTCGGTACAGTGACGGATCTGCCCTGGCGGATGCGGCTGTGGCTCACGCCTACCCTCAGTGTGGACGTACATCCCACCTTTCTCTATGAGAGCCTGTGGAATCTGGCGGGACTGCTGATCGTGTGGCTGATCCTCTCCAAGCTGCGCAGCTTCGACGGGGAGAACGCCTGCTTCTACTTCGGCTGGTACGCCTTCGGCCGCTTCTGGATCGAGGGGCTGCGGACAGACAGCCTGTACCTCTTCGACTGGACCATCGCCGGGGAGCCCATCCGGGTATCCCAGGCGCTGTCCCTGGTGATCTTCGTGGTGGCCGTGGCGGTTCTGGTGATCCGGCGCAGCCGCCACCCGGATCCGGAGAAGCTCTTTGTCACCCGACGCCTGATGGCCGAGGCGGAGGCCCAGTCCCAGGCGTTCCTGGCCGCCGAGGCCCAGGCCGCAGAACTGCCGGAGGTAGACGCGGCCATTCTGGAGCCGGTGCGGCGTCCGGAGAGCGCCGTCCCCGCGGAGCCCGGCGAGGCCGGCAGCGGCGCGGATGCGGACGAAAGCAGTCCGGAGGACAACTGAACAGAGGGAGGGGGGAAACAGCTCTGTTTCCCCCCTCCCAGCAGTCTGTCAAAAAAGCCGGCAGAGTGGGATGGCGGTAAGGAGGATAGTGTGAAAGGAACCCAAGAGGGGTTCCTTTCGCGTTAAATCGCCCGCCGCAGCGACAGATTTCGGCCCCAGGGCCGAAATCTGGTACCCCTGGCAACGCAGTTGCCAGGGGTACCCAAGAGGGGTTCCTTTCGCGTTAAATCAGCCCGCCGTACCCCAAGGGCATTTCCTCGCCGCTGCGCGGCTCAGGCACAGCGACAAATTGCGGTCATCGGCCGCAATTTGCCTCAGCGTGTCGGAAAAACCGTTGGTTTTTTCGACACGCTGAGGGGGGAAGCAGTTTTGCTTCCCCCCTCTTTCTGTTCATCGCTGCCAGTATGGCCCTCCGTCTCTTCCGGGCGCGGCAGAGGCCGCACGGCAGGGCATTCCTCTCCCGTTCTCCACAGGAGGCGTCCCCCGGGGAAACCGCCGACACGGATGCCCGACAGGGCCGCCCCACAGAGCGAATGCCCGCTCACGGCTCAAAGGCCGGCACGCGCCGGATCAGCACCGCCGCCGCCGCGCCTACCGCCAGCCCCGCCAGCACACCGGAGACCAGCAGCGCCGGCAGATAGTACGCCGCCGCGGCGGAGCGCAGCACTGCCGCCGCCACGGCGATCTGACCAATGTTGTGACAGACCCCGCCGGCCACGCTGACCCCCAGCTCCCCGAACCAGCTCCGGCGGCGGAGCAGCCACATAATCAGAAAGCTCAGCGCCGCCCCGGCCAGACTGTACCAGAAGCTGTAGGCGTTCCCAAAGGTAAAGCTCACCAGCACCACCCGCAGCAGGGACAGCGCCGCCGCCGCCGCCGGACCCATCCGGTAGAGCGCGAAGATCACCACCAGATTCGCCAGCCCCAGCTTCACCCCCGGCACGGCAAAGGACAGCGGCACCAGGGTCTCCAGGTAGGACAGCACCATAGCCAGCGCTGTCAGGAGCCCGTAGCGGGCCACGGTCTTTCCCCTCATCGTCTCCTCCTCCCCTACCGCGCCGCCGCGTCCAGCTCCGGACCGCCGCCGCCCGTCACCCTGATGACAAGGCGGTGGGGCAGGCAGATAATCTGCTCCCCCGCCCGGTGGATCTCCCCGGTGCGCACACAGGTGAGATCGCCGCAGTTGGCCGAACGCACCGCCGCCCCGCCGTCCCGGATGACAAGGACATTGTAGTCCTCCTCCCCGATCCGCACCGTCCGCTCCTCGCTGAGGGCGTAGCGCCCAACCTCCTCCCCGTCCAGGAGCACCAGCACCTCCCCGCCGCTGTCCCCCGGCCGCATGATGAGGGCCAGCGCCAGAGCGGCGATCAGAAGCGCCGCCGCCAGCAGCAGGTCCCGCCGCCATCTCTTCAATCCGCCGTCCCCCTCCCCACTATCGCTCCAGGAGATCCGTATTCCGGTACTGCACCGCCTCGGCGATGTGCCCCGCTGTGACACGCTCCTCACCGTCCAGATCGGCAATGGTTCGGGCCACCCGCAGCACCCGGTCGTGGCTCCGGGCGGTAAGCCCCAGGCGGTCAAAGGCCGCATGGAGCACCCGCTCCCCGGCGTCGTCCAGGGCGCAGTGCTCCCCCACCATGGCCGGCGTCATGTGGGCGTTGCAGGGCACCTCTGTCCCCGCGAACCGCGCCGCCTGCATCCTCCGGGCGGCGTCCACCCGCGCCTTCACCGCCGCGGAGGGTTCCGGGGCCTCCCGGCGGCGCATGGCCTCAAACTCCACCGAGGGCACCTGGACGTGGAGGTCCATCCGGTCCAGCATGGGCCCGCTGATCTTGTCAATGTACTTGCGCACCTGCTCCGGCGTACAGCGGCACCGGCCCGAGGGGTGGCCGTACCACCCGCAGCGGCAGGGGTTCATGGCGCACACCAGCATGAACCGGCTGGGCAGGCGGACGGACCCAGCCGCCCGGGTCACCGTCACCTCCCCGTCCTCGATGGGCTGGCGCAGCGCCTCCAGCACATCCCGCTGGAACTCCGGCAGCTCGTCCAGAAACAGCACCCCGTTGTGGGCCAGAGAGATCTCTCCCGGCCGGGGGATGCTGCCACCGCCGATCATGGCCACCGCCGACAGCGTGTGGTGGGGCGAGCGGAAGGGACGAGCGGTGAGGAGGGGGGATCTGGAGTCGGTGAGCCCCGCCACGGACCAGATCTCTGTGGCCTCCAGGGACTCCTGCCGGGTCATGTCCGGCAGGATGGAGGGCAGCCGCCGGGCCAGCATGGACTTCCCCGCCCCGGGACTGCCGATCAGCAGCACATTGTGCCCCCCGGCGGCGGCGATCTCCAGCGCCCGCTTCACATTCTCCTGCCCCATCACCTCGGAGAAGTCCGGCAGGCTCGGCCGGACCTCCGGGGAGCGGAAGGGCTCCGCAGGAGTCAGGGGCTCCTCCCCCCGCAAATGGCGGATCAGGGCCGCCGCGTCGGCCACCGGATAGACGGTCACCCCCTCGGCCAGAGACGCCTCGGCGGCATTCTCCCGGGGGACAAAAATCCGGCTCACCCCCAGGCGCCCGGCCGCCATGGCCATGGGCAGCATCCCCCTCACCGGCCGCAGAGCCCCGGTGAGGGACAGCTCCCCCAGAAAGACGCTGTCCTCCCCCGGCGGCTCGATCTCCCCGCCGGCGGCCAGCAGCCCCAGTAGGATGGGCAGGTCGTAGATGGTACCCTCCTTCTTCAGCGCCGCCGGGGCCAGATTCACAGTGATCCGGCTGACAGGGAATTTCAGGCCGCAGGCCTTCACCGCGGAGCGGACCCGCTCCCGGGACTCCCGCACCGCCGCGTCGGGCAATCCCACCACGTCAAAGGCGGGCAGTCCGCCGCTGAGGGCGCACTCCACCGTCACCCCGTACCCGGCGATGCCGCTGAGTCCAAGGGAACGGACACTCACTACCATAGGTGGTCACCTCACTCTCTCGTTCAATCAAAAAATGGCGGTCTTTGCCCCCGGCAAACAGTCCTCCCGCCGTCCGGCACGAGCCGGACCCATTCATTTCAAATTTTTAACGTCTAATTTCTATATTTGCAATTTAAGGAAACACAGATTTAAAGAAGCGTGGAAAATTATTCACTGGTTCCGCAGGCCGGATCGCTTCTCCTCCGCCGGCATCGGACAGCTCTTTCGCTTCGGCATTTTCCCCCATCCTACCACGGCCGGCAGCCCTGCGCAAGCTCCCCGCAGGGGGGAGGTCGGGCGGATAAAGTCACAGATTTCCAAAATCTATCCCTTGCAATGCCCCGCGGGATGGGCTATACTGTACTCTGTAAAGATGAGCGCGTTTCCCTCCGCCGGACCGGCGCGGGGGACGCGGAGCGATATTCTGATCTGCGGAGGGAAGTCCAATGGACCAGTTTTTTGAGCAGATGACCGAGGACATCATCGGCCATCCGCTGTTTCAGCAGCTGCGCCTGTGCACCCATCACGGCGGGGAAAACTCCCTGTACATCCACTCGGTGGATACCGCCAGGTGCGCCTGCCGCCTTGCCCGGCGCTTTCATCTGAAGGAGGAGCGGGTCCGGGCGGTGACCCGGGCGGCGCTGCTCCACGACTTCTTTGGCTACGACTGGCACAGCGACGCCTATAAGCAGACCCTGCGGCACTACCGGGGCTGGCGGCGGGTCAAGCAGATGCACGCCTTCGCCCACGGGGCCCGGGCCGCCCGGCGGGCAGACCGCTTCTTTCCCCTGGACGAGCGCCAGCGCTCCGCCATTGTCAGCCACATGTTCCCCCTGGCCCCGGTGCCCAAAAACGCCGAGGCCTGGATCTTGACCCTGGCCGATAAGGTGGTGGCCTCCCGGGAGGTGTCCGCGGCGGTGGGATTCTATATGCGCCGCTGGTGCCGCAAGGTGCTGCCCGCCGTCCACCACCGGACGGAGAGACGCTCATGGAGCGCCTGACGCGGCGGGGTGCGGACGGCGGCGTGACGCTTGCGGAGGGCTGTACGGTCTCTGAGGCGCTGGAGCGTCTGGCCGGGTATGAGAACGTCCACGCTCTTCTGGCGGAGGAGTATCAGCAGGCCGAGGCCAGGCTGGCCGCTCTGCGCGGACAGGGCAGGGCCCGCTCCGCCGGTTTCCAGCAGGCCCTGGCAGAGAAGCTGCGCCTGGCGGCGCTGCTGGAGCGTCTGGAGAAGCTGCCGGGAGAGCCGCCAGCGCCGCCGCTCTAACCTCTCTGTCCGCTTGGTCCGCAGCCGCCCGGTCCTTCCGGATGTCGAAGCCCCTGCCCCCTTCAGCGGAGGTGCGGCTGTGCGCCGGAGAGGCGGATCCGCTCCGCCCGTCTGGGTACACCGGGGGGGTAGAATCATACTCATCGGCCGGGCCGGCGGTATGTACAGGCTCCCCTGGGCCTGTTACCGGCAGAGCCTACAGGCTCATCGAATTTCTTTCGCTTGCAGGAGGCGCCCCACTGCTATGGAACAGCGGTGAGGTGTCTCTATTTTTCTCTGCCCATATTTCCGGCTTTTCTTCTGTCGCTTTTACACAGCGGTTCCCCGCTTCGCTCGGATATTTTTTCCCGGCATAGCTAAAGCTCTTTGAAACCATTGGCACGGCCGGTGCTTTTCCTTTACAGCAGAAGTACAGCAGGGGCTTCTCAGGCAGAGGGAAACACCTCTTCCCCTGTCCGGCAAAGGAGCTGAAGCGCCGGGGAGCTGAAGATATTTCCGTAAAATGCTCTGAGTTGGTTGTGACGAATCTCCAATATCCGCATGTCATCGTCCTCAGCAGGCTCATATCCGATCAATACGCCATCGACTTTACAGTCGCTGCTGATTTCCATAAGCCTTGCAAACAGCTTTTTGAAATTTGTTCTCGCCTCGCCTGCGTCCGCAAAGGAAAACTGGCTCTCCTCAAAGTGGATAGTGATGTCGCCGCAGACGGCGTTGTGGCTAATCAGCACCACCACATTCCGCAGCGTCATGCCGATATGGAGCTCTGCCAGGTAAATATCGCTGGTCCCTGTCCCGCGAAAGAACGCCGTCCAGTCCTCCGTATCCGGATATTCCAAGGTCTCCCCCCGCTCCGGACAGAAAAAATGGGAGGCAAGGATGTCCGCGCGGCGCACCTGGAGATGCCTGCTGATAACCGTTTTCAGGAACTTTACCGGCACATTTTCCAGAATAATTTCTATATACTCCATCTGTCCACTATCCTCTGTGGGAAATCCGGCAAGGTCCGGCAAAGAAAACCGCTTTACGCCCCGGAGGGACATCCGCTCCGTCCCGTCGGGATCGGCTCTTTTCCTTCTCCCGCTGTTCCCCTTTTCCGCCCCGCAAGCGCCCCGACTACAGCTCGGACTTCAGATTCTCAAGGAAGGCCGGCAGCATATTTTCAACGCAGAGCTTCAGATAATCAAGGTCCTTTGCGGTAATCCCGGCGGGGATGTAAAAGCGTGCGGTTCTCTTCCCTAAAGTCGGGATTTCAAAGTTGTACCCCTCTTCGCAGCGGTCTCCCGCGCTTTTCCGCAGCTTATCAGCATCTATCGGACTTAAAATTTCCAGATCCGCCTCGTCTAAAGTCGTTTCCGGCATTTTATGCTCCGTATTCACGCTGAGAACACCGTTTGCAAGCAGTCCCAGATGCTCCGCGCTCTCGATAAAGCAGGCGGCGGCCCTGTCCTTGACTTGTTTGATGATGTGGTACTCATTCATCAAAATATTGGAGAGCTGTCCTTTTGCCGGTACAGACTTTCCGTTGTAGCGCTCTATCAGCTTTGTATAGAGCGGAGGCATTTCGAAAGCCTCAATTAAAAGCTGCTTTACCTCGCCTGCGCTCCTCTCCGGATCAAGTATGCGCCGGGCAAATTCCGTCAACCGCGCTTTATTGCGGCCGGTAGTGATAAATCCGAACTGTTTTGATGCTCCAATGCGGCTTAAAAAGGATCTGGTTGTGACGCAGGTGAGCCCCAAGGGCTGGAGTATGCGCTCGTAGGGAACCGACTCCTCCTTGAAGGAATCAATTAGTCTTATAAATTCGTAGCTCTCCTTAATTGTAACTGCGGGGTAAAGGGCGCTCTTCTTTCGAGTCGCGCTGCTTATTGCCGTGCTGTTCTGATTTTCCATCCAAACGCCTCCTTTCACTGGCAGTTTACCATACGCTCGTTTTAAAGTCAATACGCTTTTCTAAAATTTTTACGCTTTTTTGAAAGCTCTTTTATTTTATAGGCTGCTTACAAGCCAAACAAAGCCGCCGGAGGGCACTTCTTTCCCTCCGGCGGCTTTGTTTGCTCTCTTACTTCTTCATCAGGTACTCGTCAATGGCCTTGGCGGCGGTCTTGCCGGCGCCCATGGCCAAGATGACGGTGGCCGCGCCGGTGACGGCGTCGCCGCCGGCGTAGACGGCCTCGCGGCTGGTGAGGCCCTCCTCGTTGACGATGATGCCGCCCTTCCTGTTGATCTCCAGGCCCTTGGTGGTGGACTTGATGAGGGGGTTGGGGCTGGT